>SXSC01000026.1 GCA_005792355.1 Opitutaceae bacterium | reverse complement strand
GGTCGATGGCCTGCGCCTCCACCGCCGGGTTCCACCACGGATCGTTGAGGATCACGTAGCTGGCGGCGGTGAGATTCAGGCCGAAGCCGGCGGCCTTCAGCGAGAGCAGAAAAACGGTTTTCGCGCGGTCGCGCTGGAATTCATCGACGAGCTCGGCGCGGTTTTCCGTCTGGCCCGTCAGCATCAGGTAGCCGATGCCGGCGGTGGCGAGGCGCACGCGGATGATCTCGAGCATCCCGACGAACTGGCTGAAGACGAGCACCTGGTGGCCCTCGTCGCGCAGCTCCTCGAGACGTTCGAGCAGCGCTTCGAGTTTTGCGCTCGGCAGGTCGCGGTGCGCGGGATCGATCAGCGCGGGGTGGCAGCAGATCTGGCGCAGGCGGAGCAGGCTCGCGAGGATGTTGAAACGCACGGAGTCGAGGGCGCGATCCGTGGCGACCCCGAGCAGCTGGGCGCGGGCGCGCTTGAGCTCGGCGTCGTAGAGCTTCCTTTGCCCGCCTTCGAGCTCGACCACGATTTCATCCTCGGTGCGCGGCGGGAGATCGGGGGCGGCCTGGGCCTTGGTGCGGCGTAACAGGAAATGTCGCACGCGGCGGTGCAGGCGGGCGTGGGCGGCGGGATCTTCCTCGGGATATTGCCGGCGGAACGCGGCCTGCGTGCCGAGCAGGCCCGGCTGCGCAAAGGCGAAAATGCTCCAGAGATCGGTGAGGCGGTTCTCGATCGGCGTGCCGGTGAGCACGAGGCGGTGGCGGCCGGGCAGCGCGCGGGCGACCGCGGCGACCTGGCTGGTCGGGTTCTTGATGAACTGACCCTCGTCGAGGATGATCACGTCCCAGGCGTGCTGCTGGAACCACCCGGCGTGCAGGCGGAGCTGGGTGTAGTTGACCACGAAGAGCTGAATCTCCTTCGGCGGCTTTGGCTCGATGGTCAGCGCGGGAGTGAAGGCGGCGGCGGTCAACGTCGGGGTGAAACGCGCGGTCTCGGTCAGCCAGCCGTGCGTGACACTCTTCGGGCAGACGACCAGCGCGCGGAAGGGCGCCGGCTCACCGGCCGCGCGCGCCGCCACCAGGTGGAGGAGCCAGGTGAGCGCCTGCACGGTCTTGCCCAGACCCATGTCGTCCGCGAGCACGCCACCAAAGCCCTGGGCGGCGAGGTGCGCGAGAAAGTGGTATCCCTCGTGTTGGTACGGACGCAACGTGGCGGTGAGCCCGGGCGGCAACGCCGGGGCGGGTTGGGCCGCCAGCACCGCCGCGCGTTCGCGCAGGCCGGCGGCGAGGCGGGCGTCGCGCGACTCGAGGCTGGCGGCCTCGGCGGCCAGTTGGAGCGCGTGCATCCGGTGCGTGGCGGGCTTGCCGGTGGCAAAGACATCCTCCGCCGCGAGGCCGAGCCGGTCGAGGGCCGCGGTGGCGGGCTGGCCGGCGTCGTCCGCGGCGAGTTCGAGGCGGCGCCAGCCAAGGCCGGGCAGGCTCACCCATTTGCCGCGGGCTTTCAGGAGCAGGGCGATCTCCTCCGGGGTCAGCGTGGTGTCCTCGACGCGCAAGGCCACAGTGAGATCGAACCAGTCGTGCGTCGCACCTTCCGCCGGGGCGGCCGTGAACTCCACCCGGGCCCGCAGCGGCGGGCCGAGCAGGCCGGCAATTTCGGGGGATGCCTCGAAGTCCAGGCCGGGCGGCAGCGTGGCGTGCCAGGCGATGAAATCCGTGGGAAACGTCTTGGTCGTGTAGCGCGACCATACTTCCTCCCACGCGTTCCAGCCCAGCCGGAAATCCGCAAAATGAGCGCTGACGGCCTGCGCCGCTGTCAGATCGAAATCGAGCACGGGATCGTCGGCCCCGCGGGGCGGAGGGCCGCCCCCTTTGATCCACTGCCAGCCACCGACCCCGCTCCAATGCTGGGTGCAGGGCGGATCGTCGGCGTGCGCGAGGAGTTGTACCTGGAAATGGGCGGTGTCGAATTCGCGCTGGGGCACCGTCATCCAGCAGCGCAACACCGGGCGGAGCACGACCCGGCGCACCTTCAGCTCGAGCGTCTGCGGGAGCCGCAGCCCGGTGGCGCGCAGCTTGGACATAATCGCGGGGTCATTCAGCGCGGCCGTGGGCAGCTGGCGGGAGGGCAGCGGCGGCGGACCGCGCCAGACGCGGCCGTCAAACAGGTAGAGTGGCTCCGGACGAATCGCGATGGGCTTGGCGGCGGTCGCATCGCGGCCGTCGGGTGTCACCAGGCGCAGGTCGAGCCGCCCGGGGCCGCGCGCGGAGACCATGGCTTCGGTGACGAGCGGTTCGGGTTCGACGACGAGCGGCCGGCCGTCGGGCAGGACAATCGCCGGCCGCGCGGCGGTGGTGCGCAGCAGGACGGCCGCCACGGCCTCCGGCAAATCGTATTTGGGAGAGTAATACGTGCCGAAGCGCAACTCGGCCGCGAGGGCCGTGCCTAGGGCGGCCTCCGCCAGCGGGAGATGTTCGTAATCGGCCGGCCGCGTGTTGCCGAACTCGCGGAATAATTTTTGCGTCGGCTCCTTCCACGGCTTGTCGGGGGCGGAGCGCACCTCGATTTGCAGCCCGCCGGTTTCGGCGATGCGCAGGCGGAGGCCCACCAGGCCCGCGACGGGACTGGGCGGCGTGGCGGCCCGCAACTCGTCGCCGGCCCCCAGCGAGCGGCGCCAGACGTTGAGTTCCTGCTGCACCTGCCGGTTGCCGATGGCGGCCTGCACCGCCCGCGTGTCGGTCATCGGCCGGAACACTTCGGGAATGGGGCGGCCGTGGGTCTCGTAGTCGTAGGCGATATATTGCCAGAGCTCCCAAGGATCCCTGGGTGGGTTGAGGCGATCCCACCAACCGGCAAACGAGGGCTGGTGGAGCCCGGCGCCCGGCGGCGGGGTGTGCTCGAACCCGTGCCGGACCAACACGCCCGGGTAGAGCGTGCCGAAGGCGTTCGACAGATCCAAAAACACCGTCGCGAGCTGCCCGAGTTGATCGCCCTCGGCCGCGGTGAGCGGGCGGCCGAGTTTTTCCGCGATGACCGGCGACCACTGTTCGCGGAAGGATTTATGCCGCGCCACCGGTTTGCGCGTCGGGGGTTCGGGCAGCGCAGCGCCGGCGGTTGCGCTCTCGTCCGCTCCGGCGAGCCAGGCCAGGCCCGCCGCCTGGACGTGCTTGCAGGTAACCGCCACCGGGCAGGAGCACTGCCCCGTCCATTTTCCCCGCGTGTAGAACAGCGCCACTTCGTACATCGCCTGCCCGCGCACCAGCGCCTCGACGAAGTGGTCGGCGTCGGCCCAGATGTCGGCGACTTTGCCGTCCTTCCAGTATTTGCGCCCGCGGTCCTGCGTGTGCTCGTCAAACGTGGCGAGCCAGGTGCGCAGCGCCGCGAGCGCCTCGGGCGTCTTGACGCTGCGGATCAGGGGGAGGCGGGACTTCGCCATGGGAAATGCGCGGACCAACGGGCACCGGCGGGCCGAATCAGGCGGCCCCGCGGGTGCGCGTGGCGATGCACGGCTCAGTAAACCTTTTCGTCCAGCAGCGCGAAGAGCTCGGCCTCATGGATGCGCCTTTGCGTCATGGAGTCGCGGTCGCGCAGCGTGAAGCTGCCGTCCTTTTCGATCGTCTCGAAGTCGATGGTCACGCACCACGGCGTGCCGATTTCATCCTGCCGGCGGTAGCGCCGGCCGATCGCGCCGGCCTCGTCGTAGAAGACGGCGTACTTGCGCTTTAACTTCGCGTGCAGCTCCTGGGCGCGCCCGACCAGCGCCTCCTTGTTCTTCAGGAGCGGCAGCACGGCGACCTTCACCGGCGCGAGGCGCGGCGACAGGCGGAGCACGGTGCGTTTCTCGACGTTGCCCTTGTCATCCGTCACGTCCTCCTCCGCGTAGCCGGCACAAAGGACGGCGAGGAAGATGCGGTCGACGCCGACGGCCGGCTCGATCACATGCGGCACAAATTTCTTCTTCGCCGCCTCGTCGAAATACTCCATCGGCTTGCCGCTGGCGGTCGCGTGTTGCTTGAGATCGTAGTCGCCGCGCGCGGCGATGCCCCAGAGTTCCTGCACGCCGAACGGGTACTGGAACATGATGTCGACCGTGCCCTTGGAGTAGAACGCGAGCTTCTCCTTCGGGTGCGCGTAGAGCGAGAGGTGCGAATCCGGCAGGCCGATCGAGAGCAGCCACTGGCGGCACCATTCGATCCACTCCTGGTGGCAGGTCGCCCAGTCGGCGTCCTCGGAAATGAAATACTCCATCTCCATCTGCTCGAATTCGCGCGAGCGGAAGATGAAATTGCGCGGCGTGATCTCGTTGCGAAACGACTTGCCGATTTGGGCGATGCCAAAGGGCAGCTTCACGCGGCCGGTGTCGACGACGTTCTTGAAGTCGACGAACATGCCCTGCGCCGTCTCGGGGCGGAGGTAGGCGACCGACGACGCGTCGGTCATGGCGCCGACATTCGTCTGGAACATCATGTTGAAGGAGCGCGCCGGCGTGAGATCGCCGGGGTTGCCGGTGGCGGGGGAGGGGATGAGCGGGACCTCTTCAGCCGTGGCCTCGGTGAGGTCCCGCGCTTTCGCGACCACGAGAATTCCCCGGGCGCCCACCTTCCTTTTCAGCAGTTCGGCCTTTTCGCGCAGCGCGGCAACGGTGCGCTCGTTTTCGAGCGCGGAGACATAACCGATGCCGTCGCCGGAGACGGTTTCCGCCTGCGCCGCCGCCTCCTCCTCCCGGCGGAAGGCCGCGACGATCTCGAGCACTCGGGCGCTGGGCTCAACCACCCGCTTCCGCCCATCGCGCGGCTTCAGGTGTTCGAAGTACTCCGTCCTGGTGGCCTCGTCCGCCTGGGTGAACTCGATGGGCTCGGGGTGGACTCCCACCTTGGCGAAAAACAGCTGATCCGCGCGATAGCGCTGATTGGAGACCTTGCAGTCGACCAGGGGATCGGTGAAGCCGGCGACGTGGCCCGAGGCCTCCCAGACTTTGGGGTGCATGATGATCGACGTCTCGACGCCGACGATGTCGTCGCGGCGGCGCACCATGTCGTCCCACCAGCAGTCGCGGATGTTCTTTTTCAGCTCGGCGCCGAGCGGGCCGTAGTCGAAGAAGCCGTTGAAGCCGCCGTAGATTTCGGACGACTGGAAGACGAAGCCGCGGCGCTTGGCGAGCGCCACAATGGCGTCCATGGAGACGGTGGGAACGGAGGATTCAGCGGACATAAGGGTGAGAGTTAGCCGGGCGCACCGGCCGTGGTCAAGGGCGGCGGTGGCGGTCTAAAATCACCGGGGTGGCGTAAGACCTTCGGCGGCAAAATGCCCGTCGTCCGCGATTGCTTCGCGGATGTGCTCGCGGTGCATCACCTCAAACGAAAGGCGGTCGGTCAGGCTCAGCCGTCGCGCGCGCGCCTGGCGGCAACGGAAACGTCGCCTCGGCGACGAACGAACCGGTGGCGGTGACGGTTGCCGGTCATTTTGAAAGTTGCAGATTCGCGCGGATGGAACCTGTTTTGTTGCGTCCAGTCCCACGCCGCTCCACCGGCTCCCGTTCAGCTCCCTTCCTTTCGCAGCCATGAAATCATCCCTCCTCTCCCGCGCGGCCCTGCCGTTGCTCGCCTTTTTCATCGCTTTCGCCGGCACCTCCGGGCTCACGCTCTGGGCCGCCGAATCGAAAGCGGGTCGCAAGGCCGATCGCAAGGCGCCGGCGGCGAAAACACCGCCCGCCGTGGAGCGGACGGACGAAAAACGCGCCCCGCTTTCGCTCAAGACCGACTCGAAGCCAATCGACCGCGAAGCGCCCGACCGGATCAGCTATGCCTCCGTGGTGAAACGCACCGCCGCGAGCGTGGTCTACGTGTATTCCAGCAAGACCGTGCGTGGCCAGGATCTTGCGCCGTTCCTCAACGATCCGCGGTTGCGCCGTTTCTTCGATCAGCTCGTTCCGCGCGATGACGCCGACGAACTCACCGGGCCCGGCAGCGGCGGGCGCAGCGCGCCGAAGGGCAACAACCGCAAGGGCGGCGGCAACCCCGCGCCGCGCAGTCGCTCGCCAGACCGCACGCAGCAGGGCCTCGGTTCCGGTGTCGTCATCACCAGCGATGGTTACATCCTCACCAACAATCATGTCGTCGAGGACGCCGACGACGTGAAGGTGTCCGTGGGCGACTCGAACAAGCGCTATGAGGCCAAGGTCGTCGGCCGCGATCCGCTCAGCGATCTCGCCGTGCTCAAGATCGAGGCGACGAACCTTGCCCCCGCGACGTTTGGGGACAGCGCCCAGCTGCAGGTCGGCGATGTCGTCCTGGCAATCGGCAATCCGTTCGGGGTCGGCCAATCGGTGAGCCGCGGGATTGTGAGTGCGCTCAGCCGCGGTGTGGGCATCGGTCTGGATGAAGTCCTCAAAGGGCCCGATGCGGCGATCAATCCCGGCAACTCGGGCGGCGCCCTCCTCGACACCGACGGCCGCGTGGTCGGCATCAACAGCGCGATCCTCAGCGGCACCGGTGGTTTTGCCGGGGTGGGTTTTGCGATTCCGATCAACCTGGTTCGATTCGTGGCCGAACAAATCATCAACACGGGACGCGTGGAACGCGGCTTCCTCGGCGTGCGCACCCAGGAACTCACCGAGGATCTCACCGCCCAGTTTGGCACGGAGCGCGGCGCGCTGATCACCGAGGTCACGGAGGACAGCCCGGCGGAAAAGGCCGGGATCAAGTCCGGCGACATCATCACGAGCGTCAATGCCGTCGAGATCCGTGATTCGCGCCATCTCCCCCTCGTCGTGAGCCAGGTCGCGCCGGGCGGCGAGGTGACGATCGAATTGTTGCGCGCGGGCAGCAAGACGACGGTGACGGCGAAGCTCGCCCGCCGCGATGAAGACAAGATCGCGGGCAACGACCGCCCCGCCCCCGAGAAGGAGGAAGGCGTGCTCAACGGCGTGGGCGTGGGCGACATCACGCCGGAAATGCGCACGCAGCTGCAGATTCCCGCCCGCATCAAGGGCGCGATCATCACGAATGTGGAGCCCGACAGCCCGTCGGCCAAACAGGGCCTGAAGGAAGGCGACATCATCATGGAACTCGACCGCCGCCCCTGCACCAATTCGGCGGAAGCCGTGCAGCTCAGCGAGGAAATCAAGGGCCCCAAGGTGCTCGTGCTTCTTTGGCGCGGCGGGCGCACGCAATATCGCACAATTGACGAATCGAAGTAGGCGGCGCCGACCCGAGGCGACCGAATCCCGTCGATCGAGCCGCGGTCGACGTTGTAATTTGCGGTGACCCCGAAATTCCGGAGTGCGCGGCGTTGACCGCGGCGCAGTGGCGGGTTTTTGTCGGCCGGCATGTCTCTCTCCCTCGTTGTCCTCGCCGCCGGCATGGGTTCGCGCTATGGTGGTCTGAAGCAAATTGATCCGGTTGGCCCGTCGGGCGAGACGGTGCTCGACTATGCGGTGTTCGATGCGCTGCGCGCCGGGTTTGCGCGGGTGGTGTTTGTCATCCGGCGCGATTTCGAGGCGCTGTTCCGCGAGAAAATCGGGGCGCGTTACAGCGGTCGAATCGCGGTGGACTATGTTTTCCAGTCGCTCGAGGCGCTGCCGGCGGGCGGCGTGGTGCCCGCGGGTCGCGAGAAACCGTGGGGCACCGGGCATGCCGTCTGGTGTGCGCGGGCGGCGCTCCCGGGCAGTTTCGCCGTGATTAACGCGGATGATTTCTACGGTGCGGATTCGTTCACGCAGCTGGCGGAGTTTCTCCGGGCCACCCGCGGCCCGGCCCATGCCATGGTCGGATTTCGTCTCGCCAGCACCCTCTCCGAACACGGGGCGGTGTCCCGCGGGGTAACCAGCACCGCGGTCGACGGCGCGCTGCGCTCGATCGTCGAGACGCACGGCATCACCGCCGGGGAGGTCGGCCCGGCCGGAAAATATTCCGGAAACGAATTTGTCTCGATGAACTGCTGGGGCTTCACCCCGGCGCTGTTCGCGGGGCTCGACGGGAAGTTTCGCGAATTTTTGGCCGGCTTGGTCGCGCGGGATGAGGGCACCCCGCCCACCCCCGATCCGATGAAGGCGGAATTTTATCTGCCGGTGGCAGTCTCGGAGATGATCACCCGGGGCGAGGCGACCGTGCGGGTGCTGCCGACCGAGAGCGCGTGGTTCGGCATCACCTATCGCGACGACAAACCGCGGGTGCAGGCCGCGCTGGCCGCGCTCGTGCGCGCCGGGCGTTATCCGGCGCAGCTCTGGGCCTGATTGACGTCGGAGCGAAAACGCCGGCCGCGCGTGCTCAGTTCAGATCCTTGTCCTTCCAATATTTTGTTCCCTGCAGGGTGGCTTGGAGGGCGATGCCATTCTTCGTGATTTGGTAGACGTCGACGCCGGGGATGACGCTGCCGGCGCCGGAGACGGCCGCCCCCTTGTCGTCCGACTTGGCGGCCGCGTCGGCCTGGCCGCTGAAGTCCCAGCCCTTTTCGAGGAAGGCAGCGAGTTTGTCCTTGTCGCTGAAAATAAAGATCGCGCGGAAATCCTTGACGCCGAGTCCAAGGCCGATGCCGGCGGAGCCCATCTTCATGAAGGTCTCGGTGTCGCGCAGGAAACCGCTCGTGACGACGATCCCGCTGCCACCCGCGACACTCGCGAAGATCAGATTCACCCCGACGTTGGAAAACACCGCGTATCCGGCGGCCTTCTTGATCTTTGTCTTGGCCTCAGGGTGAGCTTGGTAGAGTTCGGCGAGAACCTTGTCGCGCATCTTGCGCACCTCGGCACGTTTTTCGTCGGCGCTGGCCCCGGCGGCGAGGAGCGGCGCGCTGGCGAGCAGGGAGCCAATGAGGAGAATGCTCAGGGCATGGAGTGGCGGGCTGGATTTCATGGGCGGGGGGCGTTGGAGGGAGCGAGTGCGATCAAAATCTGGTGTAATCCGGCCATAATCGCAAGGCTGACGCCAGCCGACCGCACCGGTTGGCCGTGACTCTCCCGGAGGGCAGATGCAGACGGCAGATGCCTCGCTTGACGCTTCGTGGGAGTGGGGCATCGTCTTTCCGCCGCGCCATGCACTTCCGGACCTCGCCGATCAGTTTTTTTGCCCTCGCTGCCTTTGTGGCGGTGGCTTGCGGCCCGCTCCCGTGCCTGATGGCGCAGGTGGCCACCCGGTCTCCCTTCATGCCCGTGGCCGGGCCTGGCTCCGCGGCGGCACCGACCGCGGGAGCAACGCTGGAGTTTCGCGGCTACCTGCAGACGAGCGACGGGGTTCAGTACCGTCTCTATGATCCGGCCAAGAAAGCCGGCTCCTGGGTGAAATTGAACGAGCGCAGCGCGGAATTCGACGTGCTCGCGAAACAGCACGACGAGGGCCAGCGAACACTCACCATCGAGCATCAGGGCCGCACCCTGACGCTCGCGATGCGCGAGTCGAAAGTGGTCTCCGGGGGCAGCGCCGCGCAGATGGCTCCCCCGCCGCCAATCATGCCCGCTGCGCCTCCCAATGTGACGCCCGCGGTGACACAGTCCGTTGTCTTGAATCCCACTCCGGCCGACGAACAACGTCGGCTGGAGGCGGTCGCATCGGAAGTTGCCCGGCGCCGCGCGATGCGGGAGCAGGCGACGCAGCAGATCAGTCAGGGAGCGCCACCCCAGAATCTGCCACCCCAGAATGCGCCCGGGAATCCCGGTGGCGGCCGCCCGCCGGGGCAGCCGACGCGCCAGGCGCGATAGCCCGCGGATTCTGCTTGGTCGCGACCCGTGGCCGGCCGCCCAGCTTGGCGAGGCTGCGCGTACACCGCCGGCCGGTTGGTTTGGAAGACTCTTGGCGGGGTCGGACCCGCAAACCGGCGTCAGGTCGCGGCGGAAGAAAGCGTTGTTTCCAAGTCCGACAGCCTGCTAGCGTCCCGTTCTTCATGCCCGACGCGCCTTCACCGACGACCTCCGCCCCGTCGTCGAATTGGGCGCTGGTTCGCCGGCTCTTCGCCCTCGCCTGGCGCTATCGGCTGCATTGCCTGCAGGTGCTTGGCATCCAGCTGGTGCTGCTCACCATGGGTATCGGCGGACTCAGCCTCACCGGGGTGGGGATCGACTACATCAAGCACAAGATCGACGGCACGCCGCCTGGTCCGGGCAAGTTTCAGCTGCTGTTGCCCGCCGACTGGCCTTCCTGGCAGGTGTTGGGCCTGCTGGCCGGCCTCATCCTGATTCTCGCCGCTGGCCGGGCATTTCTCAATTTCACCTACGCGGTTTCCGTCAACCGTCTCGTCCAGCAGCGGCTGGTCGTCGATTTGCGGGGTGAGGTGTACGACAAGTTGCAGCGGCTCAGCTTCAGGTTTTTCGACGCCAACACCACCAGTTCCATCATCACGCGGGTCACGAGCGACGTGCAGGGCGTCCGGATGTTTGTCGATCAGGTGATGATCCAGAGCGTGATCATGCTGATTTCGCTCACGGTCTATGTGATCTATATGATGAGTCTGAGCCCGTCGCTCACGCTGGCCTGCCTGGCGACCACTCCGCTGCTCTGGGTGCTTTCGGTCTGGCACGCGCGACGCACCCAGCCGGAATACGTGCAGAACCGCACCTTGGTCGAAAAGATGCTGCAGACCTTTGTGGAGAGCATCCAGGGCATCGCCGTCACGAAGGCCTTCGGTCGCGAAGCCGAGGATCGGGCGCGCTTCGACGCCGCGAACCACGCCGTGCTGAAGCAGCAGCACGTCATCTTCTGGCGCGTGAGCCTCTTCGCACCAGCGATCGGGTTTCTCACGCGGATCAACATGATGGTGCTGCTCGGGTACGGCGGCTGGCTCGTCATCCAGGGGCGGCTGCCGCTGGGCACCGGGCTGGTCGTCTTCGTCGGCCTGCTCGAACAGTTCTCCGGTCAGGTCAACAATGTCGCCACCATCATCAACTCCGTGCAACAGTCGTTGATCGGCGCGCGGCGGGTTTTCGAGATCCTCGATGCGCCGGTCGAGGTGAAAAACGCCCCCGGGGCGCTGCGGCGGCCGCGGCTGGGTGGCGACGTGCGCTTCGAAAACGTCTCCTTCGCGTACGACGGGGCGCAGGCGGTCGTGCGCGACGTCGATCTCCACGTGCCGCCGGGCAGCTGCGTGGCCATCCTCGGCGCCACCGGCGCCGGCAAGAGCGTGTTGATGAGCCTCGTGCCGCGCTTTTTCGATCCCACGGCGGGCCGGGTCCTGCTCGACGGCGTCGATGCGCGCCAGCTCGATCTCGACGACCTGCGGCGCAATATCGGGCTGGTTTTCCAGGAAAGTTTTTTGTTTTCCAACACCGTGGCGGCCAACATTGCCTTCGGGCACCCCGAGGCCACGGCCGCGCAGATCGAGCGGGCCGCGCGGATCGCGGCCGCGCACGATTTCATCATGGAGCTGCCGCACGGCTACGCGACCGTGCTCGGCGAGAGCGGCAATACCCTGTCGGGCGGCCAGCGGCAGCGCCTGGCCAGCGCCCGCGCCGTGCTGCTCGAACCCGCCATTCTGCTGCTCGATGATCCCACCGCGGCGATCGACAGCGAAACCGAGCAGGAAATCTTCGAGGCCCTCGATCGCGCGATTGCCGGCCGCACCACCTTCATCGTCGCCCACCGGCTGAGCACCCTCCGCCGCGCCGACACCATCATCGTGATGGAAAACGGCCGCATCGTGCAGCGCGGCGCCCACGCGCAGCTCATGCGCGAGCCGGGGCCGTACCTTCACGTGGCCAGCCTGCAGCTCGTGGACAGCCGCGGATTGCAGGAGCCGGGGCCCGGCGGGGTTGCCACATGAAGCCCGCCCCCACCGGCCTCGCGGAGATCCGCGATCTCGGCCTCGTGCGCCGGGTGCGCGAAGACGACGAGGACGAGATCATCCAGCAGCCGCTCGAGTGGTCGCTCATCCGCCGCCTGTTCACCTATGCCGCGCCCGTCCGGGGGAAGCTCACGGCGCTCAGCGTGCTGACCGTGATCCGCGCCGCGCAGCTGCCGGCGTTGGTGTGGATCACTTCGCTCATCATCACCGGGCCCATCGCGCGCGGCGAGGTCTCCGCGCTGGCGATCGGCCTCGCCGGCTACGCCCTGCTCGCCGTCTCGACGGACGGCCTGTTTCACTTTCGCCAGCGCTACGCGCTGGAAATCGGCGAGACGGTGGTCAACGGCCTGCGGGCGGACGTCTTTGCGCAGACGCAGCGGCAGCCGATGAGCTTTTTTCACCGCGTGAAGCTCGGCCGGATCATCGGCCGCGTGACGAGCGATGTGGAGGCGCTCCGCGTTGGCATCCAGGACGTGCTCTTCGTCAGCGCGATCCAGGGAGGCCAGATGCTGTTCGCCGCCATCGTGATGGCGTGGTCCGACTGGGGGCTGTTCCTGATCGTCCTCGGGCTCGCGCCGGTGCTGTGGATCATCAACCGGCATTTTCGCGTGCGCCTCAGCCACTACTCGCGCGCCGCGAGCGACAGCTTCAGCCGGGTGACGGCCACGCTGGCGGAATCGGTCAATGGCATCCGGGTCACGCAGGGTTTCGTGCGACAGGAGACCAACGCCGGGCTCTTCCGGCATTTGCTCGCCGACCATTCGCGCTACAGCATCGCGCTGGCGCGCACCTCGGCGATCCTCACCCCGCTGCTCGAATTGAACAGCCAGTTTTTCGTCGCGATTTTGCTGATGTTTGGCGGCTGGCGCGTGTTCCATGGCGACATGGGGATTGGCGATCTGATCACCTTCTTCCTGCTCGCGAACCAGTTTTTCGCCCCCATCGCGGTCATCGGGAACCAGTACAACCAGGCGCTTGTGGCCATGGCCGGCGCCGAGCGCGTCTTCCGGCTGATCGACACCAAGCCGGATTGGGAGGACGCGGCGGACGCGCAGGACCTGCCGGATCCGCGACGGGCCCGGCCGGGGGAGAACGGAGCAGGGAGAACGGAGCAAGCAGGAGGAGGAAACCCGACGGCGGTCCGTCCGGCTCCCATCGCCCGGCTCCCTGCTCCCGGCGCGGCAGCGCCTTCCGGCGTGCGGGTGGAATTCCGCGCCGTGTCCTTCGGCTACGATCCGGCGCGGCCGGTGTTGCACGACCTCACGTTCACCGCCGAACCAGGCCAGACCATCGCGCTCGTCGGTCACACGGGCAGCGGCAAGAGTTCGTTGGTCAATCTCGTGGCGAAATTCCAGCTGCCGGTCGCGGGCGGATTGTTCGTCGACGGCCGCGAGATCCGCACGATCACGAGCCGGTCGCTGCACTGGCAGACGGGCATGGTGTCGCAGCAGAATTTTCTCTTCAGCGGCTCCGTGCTGGACAACCTCCGCCTCGCGAAACCCGGGGCGACCCGCGACGAGGTGCGCGCCGCCGCGGCGCAGCTGGACTGCCTGGATATTTTGGAAGCGCTGCCGCGCGGCCTCGACACCGAGGTGGGCGAGCGCGGGGCGGCGCTCGCGGTGGGCGAGCGGCAGCTGGTGTGTTTCACCCGGGCGCTGCTCGCGGATCCGCGGCTCGTGATCCTGGACGAGGCGACGAGCGCGATCGACGCGCTCACCGAGGCGCGGTTGCAGCGGGCGCTGGTATTGCTCTTGCGGGGACGCACCAGTTTCGTCGTGGCCCACCGGCTGAGCACGATTCGGCATGCCGATGTGGTCCTCGTGCTCGAGCAGGGGCGGTTGCTCGAGCGCGGCACGCACCCGGAGTTGGTCGCGCGGGGCGGACATTATGCCGCCCTTTACCGGCAATTTGTGCAGGTCGACGACCCGGCCCCGGACCGCGCCGGTGAAAGGGGCCGGGCGGAGCCGGCGGTTCCCCCGCAGAAAGTTGAAGATTTTCCTATGCAAAGCCCCGGTTTTCACTCTACAAGTGCGATTGTCCCAGAGGGAAATCATCAAAAATAATATCATCACCATGGCTAAAAAAGCTGCTCGTAAACCCAACGCTGCGTTCATGAAACCGGTCACTCCCAACGAAAAGCTCGCTGCTGTCGTTGGCGCGGCCCCGCTTCCCCGGACGGAGCTCACCAAGAAGATCTGGGTGTACATCAAGAAGAACGGTCTGCAGGACAAGAAGGTCCGGACCCAGATCAATGCCGATGACAAGCTGAAGGCCGTCTTCGGTGGCAAGATGAAGGTTTCGATGTTCGAGATGACCAAGCTGGTCTCGAACAACCTCGTCAAGTAAGGTTCGTCGTTTTCTTTCCGCCGCCGCGAGCCTGCTCGCGGCGGCTTTTTTTTGCCCGACGGGCGGCCGGGCGCCTGACCTTCGCACCGAGCGCCGCGGTTCACGGCGAGAAAACGAGGCCGGCCGGAACACGTTCGATGTTGCGCCCCGCCCGGCGTCGCCCCTGAAATTGCCGCGCCCGTCCGGGATACCAGCTGCCGCACCATGTCGCCTCATCTTTCCAACCAGCTGAAGATCGCGGCGGCGTGGGCGGGGATTTTCCTTGGGGGGTTGGCGACGGGCTGGTGGACGTATCAATCGCAAGAAACCGAACGGCTCGAGCAACTGATCGCGCAGGCGAAACTATCCGCCGTGTCCGTTGCGGCGGCGGACTTGCAGCGCCTCGGCGGCACGCGGGACGATGTTGGCACGCCGGGCTACGTGGCGCTCAAGGCGACGCTTCGACGGCTCAAGGCGATCAATTCACGGGTAAGGTTTGTTTACATTTTCCGCGTGCAGCCCGAGGCGGGTAAGATCAGTTATCTGGGCGATTCCGCCGAGCCCGGGGCCAAGGATGAGTCGCTGCCGGGAGACAACTACCCGCAGGCCGCGGACTCCCCGGGCTTGCAGCAGATCATCCGCACCGGCCAGTCCGCCATCGAGGGTCCGCTCGCCGACGATTTTGGGGTGTGGATGACTGGTTACGCCGCGGTTGGGAGCTGGACAGCCGCTGACACCACTGCGGCGCGTCATGTCCTGGGCGTCGATATTGATGCGGCCGGCTGGCGCCGCGACCTTTGGTGGGCGGGGCTCGAGGGCGGGCTTTTCGTTTGGATCCTCCTCGGCATCCCGCTGAGCGCCTGGCTCATCACCCGGCGCCAGCGCGAACAAAACGAGGTCATCCGCAATCTCTCGGAGGCGATGGAGCAGAGCCATTCCGCGATCATGATCATCGATCGCGATTTTCGAATCGAATATGCGAACCGCGGGCTGTGCCGACAAGTCGGTTATACCCGGCGCGAGTTAATCGGGCATGGCTGGCGCGGCTTTCAAGCGGCCGAGGGCACGGACCCGGTCGTATCCGAAATCGCCGCGAGCATGGCGGCCGGGCTGGCCTGGGAAGGCGAGTGGACCGCGCGGCGGAAGGATGGCACGACGCTGCCCGTGCGAGGCGGTTTCTCGCCGGTAAAACACCGCGACGGCAGGATTGCCTGTTTCGTGGCGGTGTTTGAGGACGTGACCGCCACGAAACGGCATGAGGCCGAGTTGCAGGACGCCACCGAACACGCCCAGGCCGGAGATCGGGCGAAAGGGCAGTTCCTCGCGACCATGAGCCACGAGGTGCGGACTCCGCTCAACGGCATCGTGGGTTTTACTAATTTGCTCCTCGATACGACGCTCACCGCCGAGCAACGCGAGTACGTGCAGACGATCCGCATGAGCACGGAGGCGCTGATTCAGCTGACGGGGGACATTCTCGATTTTGCCCGGATCGAGTCGGGCAAAGTGAAACTCGATCCCACCCCGTGCGACCCGCGGGACTGCATCGAAGACTCCTTCGATCTGCTCGCCTCCAAGGCGGCGGAGAAGCGGCTGGAGCTTTTGCACCACGCCAGCCTCGACGTGCCGGCGGCCATCATCGTCGATGGCGGACGCCTCCGCCAGGTGCTCGTCAACCTGATTGGCAACGCGATCAAGTTCACCGACCACGGCGAGGTCGAGGTCACCGTCGCACTGGCGCCGGTGGCAACCGCGCCGGCGCCGGCGGCCGGGCCCGGCGCCGGGGAGCCGCCGCTGGTCTCGTTGATCTTCACCGTGCGCGATTCCGGCATCGGCATCCCGGCCGAGCACCATCAAAAGCTCTTCCGGGCGTTCACGCAGATCGACGACTCGACGACGCGGCGCTACGGAGGCTCGGGGCTCGGGCTCGCGATCAGTCGCAATCTCGTGGAACTGATGGGCGGAAAGATCAGCGTCAGCAGCGAGCCGGGCAAGGGTTCGCTCTTCACGTTTTCGCTCCGCGTTCCGATTGGCAGCCCGGCGCCACCTCCGCCGAATCTCAAGGGCGCGCGGGTCGGGCTCGTCGTTCCGCCGGGGCCGCTTCAGCGGGAGCTGGGCGGATTGTTCCGGGAGTGGCGCGGCGAGTTGATCGAAGCCGACACCGCTGAGGCCCTGCCGGCGGGGGCGTGGGACCTTGCCCTGGTGGATCTTTCCGGCGATTTGATGCGCGAGTTTGTCTCCCGGACGCAGCCGCCGCCCGGCTGGGTGTTGGAGAACGCCGTGGGCCTCGTGCCAATTTCGATTTCGAACGACTTGCGCACGGCGTTGCGCCGGCACTTTCGCCTGCTGGTCAACAAACCGGTTCACCACGCCGCCCTCTTTGCCTTGCTGGCCGGGACGCGGAAACGCGCGCCGGTGCCGGCCGCGCGCCCGAATCATCCCGGGTTGCGCGTGCTCGTGGCCGAGGACAACCTGGTCAACCAGCGGCTGATCAAGCGCGTGCTGGAGAATCTCGGCTGCCTGCCGACCCTGGTGGAAGACGGCCGCCAGGCCCTCGACGTGCTCACGGCGCGCGCCGCGGAGTTCGATCTCGTGCTGCTCGACATGCACATGCCGGAGATGGATGGCATCGAGGCCCTGCGGGCGATCCGCGCCGGTCAGGCCGGGGAACCAGTGCGGAACATCTGGATCGTCGCGCTCACGGCGGATGCGCGGGAGCAGCAGCGCGCGCAGGCCATGGAGGCCGGGCTCAACGGCTATCTCACAAAACCGCTCATCCTGGCGGAGCTCGATGCCGCGCTGCGGCAGTTTCGGGAAGAACAAATCCGGCGCCAGGCGTAGCGGCGCCTCAGCCCGCCAGCGCCGCGCGGATCTGCTTGCAGGAGGTCTTGAGAATCTGCAGGCGGGCGAAACGCTTGTTGTCGGCGGGGATCAGGTGCCACGGGGCGTTGGGTCGATCGGAGAGGGCGAGCATGTCGCCGACGGCGATCTCATAGCCCGGCCACTGGCGGCGGTTGCGCCAGTCCTCGGCATTGATCTTGTGGCGTTTGTAAGCCGTCTCCTCGCGGTGACGGAAGCGGCGCAACTGCTCCGCGGGTGAGAGCTGTAACCAGAATTTTAGTACAATGATGCCATGCTCGGTCAGCTGCGCCTCGAAGTCGTTCAATTCGGCGTAACCCCGGCGCCACTCCGCCTCGTGGCAGAAGCCCTCCAGCCGCTCGACGAGCACGCGGCCGTACCAGGAACGATCGTAAATCGTCACGCGCCCGGCGCGCGGCACATGCCGCCAGAAGCGCCAGAGGTAGTGGTGGGATTTTTCCTCGTCGGTCGGCTTCGCGATGGGGATCACGCGGTAATCCCGCGCGTCGATCGCGCTCGTCAGCCGGCGGATGGCACCGCCCTTGCCGTCGGCATCCCAGCCCTCGAACACCCACAGGATCGAGCGGCCCTGCTGCGCCGCCGTGCGCACCGCGAGATTGAGCCGGCCGAGCCACTTGTCGCGTTTGGCCGCGTAGGCGGTTTCCGAGAGTTTTTGATCGAGGGGCAAAGCCTGGAGACGATGCAGGCCGGCGGGCCGCAGCGGGACCGCGGCGCGGGGCTTTTTCGGCGCCACCTCCCGGGCCCGGGCCCGCCGATGGGCCTGAAAGCGCGCGAGCAGGAGATCCGCCACCGCCAGATTGCGGGCGCGGGGATCGGCGGCCGGGATCATCGACCACGGCGCGCCGGTCTGATGGGTCGCCGCGCGCATCCGCTTCGCCAGGCGGTCAAGGCGATCATAATCGCGGTGGGCCTTCCAGCTCGCGGGCGTCACGCGCCAGGCGGTGTCGGGATCATCCTCGAGTTCGCGGAGCCGGGCCCCTTGCGCCTCCTTGGACAAACTCAGCCACACTTTCACCAGCAACGCGCCGTTGGCCACCAGGAGACCCTCGAAGTGGGCGAGGTGACGGAGCATTTTTTCGAACCGTTCGAGTTCCGGCGGACTGCGCGGGTTCTCGCCCAGCGCCTCCGTGTGCCAGCCCCCGGCGTAGATCGCCATGCGGCCGCGCGGCGGCTGGGAACGCCAGAAGCGCCACATCGGCGGCCGCTCGCGCTCCTCGTCGGTGGGATCGTGAAACGCAAACGTCTCGACGCCGCGCGGGTCCAGCCAGCCGTTGAGGATGTTGACCACGTCGCCCTTGCCCGCGGCTTCGTCGCCGGCGATCACCAGGAGCACGGGAAAGGACGCCGATTGCAGGGCGACCTGGAGCTGGATCAGCGCTTCGCGGACCTCGGGCACGCGGGCCTCGTAGGCATGTTTCGGCATGCGTGACAGTGCTCTCGCCTTCTCCATGCCGGACAGAAGTGGCGGGCGCACTCCGCGGTGTCGAGCCGCGTTCGTGCTCATCCGCCGACCGGCCGCCGGGCGGCCGGTCGGCGGTTCAGGGTTCTTTTGGCGCAGTCGGCGCGGGAGCACCGGCCGGGGCTTTCGCCCGTTGCCCGAGCGCATCGTAGGTGGCGTACTTGTACATTTCGCCGAGGGTCGGATAGTTGAAGCACGTCTCGATGAACAAGTCGGCGCCCGCGCCGGCGTGCAGCGCGACCAGGCCGAGATGCACCAACTCGCTCGCCTGCTCGCCGATCGCGTGCACCCCGAGAAGCCGCATCGTGTCGGCCGCGAAAAGCAGTTTGAGAAAACCGTGTTTGGCGCCGATGATCTGGCCGCGGGCGTTGGCGGCGTAATGCGCGATCCCGGCGACGAAGAGCGTGCCTTTTTCCCGCAGCGCTTCCTCCGTGGCACCCGCCATCGAGCACTCGGGGATCGTGTAGATGCCGTAGGGCAAAATCGCGGCGACGTGCGTCTTGTACTTCAGGTCAAACGCATGCACCATCGCCACCCGGGCCTGCTCCATCGAGGTCGCAGCCAGCGCGGGGAAACCGACCACGTCGCCAGCCGCGTAAATATGCGCCACGGCAGTCTGGTAGTGGGCGTTGACGCCGAGCAGGCCGCGTTTCGCGGCGGCGATCCCGGCGGCCGGAAGATTGAGGCTGCTGGTGTTCCCGCTGCGTCCCGCGGCGACCAAAATCGTGTCGACGTTGATGCTTGCGCCGGACGCCAGCGTGACGGCGAGGTGGGCGGGCGAAGGTTCAACCGCGGTCACGGACTCATGGAATCGCAGATCAATCCCCATTTCGATCATGCACGCGGTGAGCAACCGGGCGACGTCGGCGTCGAGGAAGGTCAGCAGTCGATCGCGACCTTCGAGCAGGGTGACCTGGAGTCCGAGCGCGGCGAACATGCACGCGTATTCGCAGCCGATCACCCCACCGCCCACGATGAGCATCTGGCGCGGGATGTCGTGCAGGTCGAGAATGGTGTCGGAGTCGTAGACGCGGGCGTCGTGAAACGGGAACACCGGCGGGCGAAACGGACGCGAGCCGGTCCCGATGAGCACGAAATCAGCGGTCAGTGTGACCGGCTCGACGCCGCGATTCTCCAGGCGCACGGTGTGCGGGTCGACGAACGAAGCCTGGCCCTTGTAGAGATCGATCTGGTGGCGCTTCAGGTTGGTGATGATGCGCTCGTGCTCGGTGCGCTGCACCTGGCGTTCCCGGTAAAAAAAATCCCGTGCGGTCACTTTGTCCTTGAGGGACATCGTCACCCCGTAAAGGCCGCGCTGGCGGAAACCCGACAGGTAGAGCGCCGTCTCGCGCAGGGCCTTCGAGGCCAGGGTGCCGGTGTTGGCCGCCGCGCCGCCGAGCACCTGCTCACGTTCGATGAGTGCGACCCGCCGGCCAAAATACGCCGCCTGGGCCGCGCCTTTCTCGCCGGCGGGCCCGGATCCAATCACAATGAGATCGTAGTGGGTGGGGGACATAGTCACGGTCGAGGGTTGGGCCGCGCCGGGGATGTGACACAGACGATGGAGGCCGACGGCGGGAAGTAAACGCCGCAGTCGCCCGGCGGTTGTCGGGCGGCGCTACGCCCCGCTTGCGCGGCTCCGTCGTTGCCCGGGAGCGCGTTTCCTTGCCCGCAGACACCCCGGTGGCCGACCTCGCACCCGTCAACTTCGCGCGAAGCGTCGGCCAGAGTGTCACGTAATACGTGACACTCGGAATTCAACTACCATTGGGTCCAAGAAAATGTGTCACGTATTACGTGACACCCTGGCCGAGCGCGTGGGGCCGGGCGTCGCGTCGAACGGGGGCGATTTTCCCGAAGCTGCGGGTAAAGGGTGAAGTCTGGCCGCGGCCCCGGGGTTTTTTGTGGCGGCGGTTCCGGGTGGCTTCAGGCTGCTCGCTCCGCATGAAACATCCGCCCTCCGCCGAGCACTTGCGCGCAGTCACGATGCTCCTGCTGGCGAACTTTTTCTGGGGGCTGAGCTTTCCGTTGATCAAGGTCCTGGTTCTGTTGCACGCGAAATTGCTGCCGGAGGCGGGCACCTGGTTTTCCGCGGTCTACACGGTGGCGCCCCGCTTTCTGCTGGCCGTGGCGATCATGCTCGCGCTGCGTCCGCGGGACAGCTGGCGCGCCAACGCGCGCGAGTGGCACCAGGGAGTAATCCTCGGTTTGTTCGCCGCCGCCGGGATGCTGCTGCAAAACGACGGGCTCCAGTTCACCGCCGCGAGCACGTCGGCGTTTCTCACGCAATTCTACGCCATTTTGATTCCCGTCTGGATCGCGCTGCGGGCCCGGCACAACCCGGGCGCCCGCGTGTGGATTTGCTGTGTGCTCGTGTTTGCCGGTGTGGCGATCCTCAGCCGCTTCAACCCACTCGACCAGTTCAGGTCGGGCTGGGGCGAACTGACACTCGGCCGCGGCGAGTGGGAGACGTTGCTCAGCTCACTCTTTTTCATGGGGCAGATCCTCACCCTCGAGCGCAAGGATTTCGCGGGCAACCGGCCGGAGAAGATCACCTTCGTGATGTTTGCGACCGAGGCGGCGATCTTCTGGGTGCTGGCGGCGGCGACGGCGCCGGACGCGAACGCCCTGCTCCTGCCGTGGACGTCGCCTGCCTGGCTCGGCTGCACCGTCCTGCTGACCGTGTTTTGCACGCTGGGCTCATTCTCGCTCATGAATGCCTGGCAGCCGAAAATCACCGCCACCGAGGCCGGCATCATCTACTGCATCGAGCCGATCTTCGGTTCTGCCATGGCTCTCTTCCTGCCGGCGATTTTCTCGGTGTGGGCCGGCATCAACTATCCAAATGAAACCGCGACCTGGACGCTGCTGGTCGGAGGCGGATTGGTGACCGTGGCGAACCTGTTGCTGCAGGTGAGGCCACCGGTGAAGGAGTGAGAGCCGCCTGTTTCCGAGAAGTCCCGTGATCCGTAGTTCCGAGGTCCCGTGGTCCGGTGCTCTGAGGCGGAGCCTCGCTATGGCTTGGGCGGAGTGGCCGCCGGCGGTGCCATGATGATCACGCGTTCGGCCGGGCCGGCACCGCCGGCGGAAGAGGGTGCCGGCTCAGATGTCGTGGTGGAAAACGTCATCACCCGGACGTTTTCGCGCACGCCACCCTCAATCGCTCCGAGGACCACGTCCGTATGGAGCGCCGGTGCGTCGGTGGTCGTCGACGATCCGGAGAAGATCATTTGCCGCGTGGCTCCGGTGGTCGCTCCCGCTGGCATGACGGGGAATACGCTTTGATTGCCCGCGCCCGCCAACATCGCGGAGGGTGAACCTGCCGGCGGGGTCGTGGCGTACGCCATTCCGTTTGTCAGCATACCGACCCACGGGGAGCGTTGCGCATAGGCGTCGGCGGCCTCGGTTCCGAGCGCCTGCTGGAGGTCGGCCTTGGCCCGGGTGCCGAGTTCCTGGATTTGCGTGCGGCGTTGCGCCGCGGGGATCGCGGCGTCGGCGTTGATGCGCTGGGACTCGGCGGCGAAGTTCTCGCGCGCCGTGGCCACGCGATCGGTGGTGCCGGCGGGGAGGCTGAGCCGCGTGACGAGTGAATCCACCGTGCGCAAATCCGCGTCGGTGGCGCGGCGCAAGGCGGCGTAGCGTTCATCGCCGAGCGCAGCGCGGATATTCTGCTGCAACTGCTGCTGGGCCTCGCTGCGGGCGCGCAGCGACTCGGGAGTCACACGCCCGTTCAGGGCCTCGGCCGGGTTCTTGTCGTCGAACGCCTTTTGCAGGGCGTAGATCTTGCGAAAATCAACCTCACTTTCGATGCCGTCGCCATAACGTGACCGGAGCATGGCGGCCGTGGGCGACGTGCGCATTTCGTAGGCGAGGCGTTCGTCCGGCGTGAGCAGTGCGGCGATGTCGCGCTCGCGCTCCGTGCGGAGCAGCCGGAGCTTTTCCTTGTCGGAGGCGAGCTGCACTCCGCTCGAGCTGAATTTGGCCATCATCTCTTCGTAGTCCTGTGTCACGCGCCGCAACGCGTCGCGCTTGGCGGGGGACAGAAATGCGAACTGACCGGAGTCTCCCGCGCCCAAGAAGCCGGCGTCGTCCCCGAACGCTGCGACGAGCGCTTCGGACATCTCCCGGCGCAGGAGCAATTGTTGCTCGCGCGCGGCGGCGCTGCCGGGGGTGTTGCGCCACCAGCGTCCGTCGGCCTGGGTCGTTTTCGCCGCGCGCGCTTGCGCGAGCAGCCGGGAAAACGTCCGGCCGAGCAGCAACTCCCGGGCAAGATCCGGGGCGACCCCGGCGGCTTCCAGGGCGGCGACATTACCAGAAGCGAGAGCGGCCCGCAGGGCGGCATCCGGGCCGGCGGGCTTGGCGCTGGTGGCCCCGGTCGCCGCGGAGATGGCCGGCCGGGATGCTCCCGTGGGCTGCGGAGAGCGCGTGGCGACGAGGGCGATGAGCGCGAGATTGGCGAGCAGCGAGGCGATGAGGAGCAGGGAGGAGGGTTTCACGCTAGTGGATGCAGACAGGATGAAGGGAACGCAGGGTCAAGCGCCGCCGGGCGTGGGATTTGTTTGGGAGACTTGAAGAAAGGCGGAGGAGGCGGACCCCCGTAACGTAGCCAGCGTCACTCGCTGGCGCATCCAAGTCAAACGGGGGAGGTAAGCGGTACCGTCGCAAAGCGCCGGCCGAATCGCCACAGTGGTGGTGTTGCCCAAGGTGCTTGCCGGTCTGCTTGAACGATTCCAGCAGCTGCACGATCGTCACCGAGCGCGGCACGAAGAGGGGCGGCGTCATCAGGTCGCGCATCTTGCCCGGCAAGCCGATCGCCGCATTGGCCCAGAGCGCCTTTACCGCCACCAGGCCAATCACCTGGTCGCGCGTGCCCTGGTAGACGGGAAACTGCGCGTGCCCGCTGGTGACGATCTTCCGCCAGTTCACCTCGTCGGCTTCGTTGGCGTTTAAGAAAACGATCTTGCTGCGGCGGGTCAAACCAAGCCAAACGGGTCAAACCAAGCCAAAGTCGCCGCTCAGGTCCAATGTCGTGCGGGCTGCGGTGTAGTTGTAGGCGTCGGTCCCAAGGGCCGGAAACGCGGCGCCCTTTTGCTCGCCCCGGTAGTTCCATTTGGCGATGAGCGTGACGGGTTTTTTGGTGAACGTGACGCCCCAGTTCATGTTCCGCGGAATGAAGCCGGCGAAGTCAGCCTGCCGGCTGCCGCTGAGCTGAAGCTTGGTGGCATTGACGAAACCGGTGAAGAACCGTCCCCACTGGCCGAGCGGGCGCAGGCTGTGACGGATACTGAACTCGGCTCCCATCACGCGCGCCTGGCCGGAATTGCGGACATCAATGGTTCCCCGGATCACGCTCGGATCGCCGAGCTGCGTCTCGTCGAGATCGCGCTCGCTGATGGTGGAATTGGAAATGATCTCGCTGAAGTCGGGCCGGCCGTAGGTGCGGGAGTTGCCGTTGAAGTTGGCGTTGGCGAGCTGGGCGCCGTCGGCGAGGACGACGGTGAGGTTGGTGGAAAAACCGCGGGACGAGACGGTGTTGATCTGGGCGTCGTCGTGATCGCCCGTGATGCCGGGCCCGATCCGCTGCTCCCGAGGCCCCGCGATTTCAGGGCGGCCGCCGGGCATTTCGTCACATTGGCATGGGCATGATCCGGCGGATCTCGACCGAGCCGCCGTTGGCGTAACCCGGGCAACCCTTCGCGATCCGGCTGGCCGCGGCCAAATTCTTCGCGGCGATCAGCATGTAGCCGCCAATGACTTCTTTGCCGCCCGCGAACGGGGCGTCGATTCCCTGGGCGCCGCGCGGGCCTCGGAGCACCCTGGCCGGGACGTCCTCGAGCGGTTCACCCGAGAGATACTGGCCCTTGGTCTGCATGCTGTTGATCCATTTCATCCATTTCTGAAACGTTTTCTGCATCTCCTCCGGGGTCGGATCAGGCATGCCGGCCGGCGTGCGGAAAAGAAACATGAAGGTGGGCGCGGGAGTTTTGGTCTTCTTGCTCATGGATTTTGGGTGAATTTTTTTTGGGGGACGAACTGGCCAAGGAGCTCGGACGAATTCCCAGCCCAGTCTCCCGCGTGGACGCCAGGGAGCGGGCGCAACCGCGCGCTACTTCTTCAGGGCGTCGGCGGACGGAGGATTTTTGCACGACTGCCAGGCGAGGAAGCGCCACTTGCCCTTTTCCTCGCGCCAGACGGCGAGGTAGTTGAGGTCGTTGATGACCTTCGCGCCGCCGGCCTTCGGCTGCATCGTGAAAATCGCCCGGCCAGTCATCAGCACGATGCCGGGAGCGATCGGCGAAAAGGTGCGATCCTTGTATTCGATGCGCTCGTAGATGTTTCCGCCGTTGGCGATGCCGTCGACTTGCGAGGCCTTGTTGTCCACCTTGCCGCTGGAGTGCGCGTAGTGGAGATCGTCGGAATAGCTGGCGGCCAGGCGCGCGCGATCGGCGGCTTTGGTGGCGGCCACGCGTTCGTCGTCGGCGGCGCGGACGGCGGCGATGAGTTTGTCGGTATCGGCGGCGCGAGCCGAGAGGGTGAGAAAGGCCACGGCGGCCAGGAGGCGAAGCAGGTTTTTCATGGGGGAGTGGCCGGCAGCAAAGGCGGCGCGCTGCTGGCACGCAAGCCGGATGGCGGGCGATCCGCTTGGCCGTGTCCATTTAGCCCCAGCCGTAAAAGCGACTTTTGCCCGTGTCGGGAAGAAACACGAATTACGTAGCTGCGAGCGCCAGCGAGTGGACGACGTTTGTTGGTTGAATCCACTCGCTGGCGCTCGCAGCTACGACGGACTTCGGAATCTTTCCTGGGAACACGGCTGCTGCCGCGCATGATAACGACGAAACCATTTGATGAATGGTAGGGCGAACCGTCCCCGGTGAGCCTTGCCTCCGGCAGGCAAGCCGGCGCTCGCAACGGCTCGGCGGGGACGCCTCGCCTTACCGTGCAACTACCTCGTTACGGGGTGCGCCGATCGTACCGCAGCAGCGTGCGGCTGATCTCCGAGGCGACGAAGATGGCCATCCCGTCGGCGGAAAAGCACACGGCTTCGGCCTGCGGGAGATTGTGCGCGGCGAGCCGTGCCGGCGCGCGTCCGAACGCGGCGGACCACGTTTCGCCGGGCTGCCGCGAAAACAGCAGCACGTCGCCGTAAGTGAGCACGACGGCGGCCGAGCCATCGGCCAGGAAGTCCATCGCACAGGGCTGGGCCCGGCGTTTGCCGAGATGACCGGGGAGGAGGGCTTGGACGGCGTTGGGTTGGGGGAGTTGAGGCACGATCGTCACGAAGCGGGCCGTCACCTCGCCATGTTGCAGCGGCGCCGGCAGGGGGGCGCGATACAGGCGGGGCGGCGTGTCGCGTTTGGTGAGCAGGTAGAGAGCACGTTCCCGCGCATCGATGGCGATCGCTTCGCAATCGTGCGGCCCGTCTTCGTAGCGCAGCCGGAGGGTCGCGGCCGGCCGCTCCGCGAGCTGCCCGGCGACGGCCAGGCGGGCGGCGGAGGGTTCCTCCACGAAATGCACGCGCACGCTGCGGCGTTTCGCGTCGTTGTCGCCCACATCGCCGATGACGAGCCACGCCTTGCCGTCGAGTTCGACGGAGGCGAGGTCTTCCCAGTCCTCGTTTTTCACGCCGCCTCCGATTTGCAGAGTGCCGCGCAACGCGCCGTTGGTGCCGACGGCGTAGAGCAGGTCTTTTCCGCCGCTGTCGTCGTGCACCCAGAGAAGATCGGCGTTCCGGCGCGACGCGGCGATGCCGCTGGTCTCATTCCTCGGCGGCGCCTCGAGGGTGCCTGCGATGATCGGACCCGAGAACGAAGGCTCGGCGGCCGGCCGTGCCAGCGCCGATGACGCGACGAGTGCGACGGCGAAGGGGAAGGAACGGAGCGTGGAGGGATAATGCACGGTAGAAGGCCGACTCCGGCGGGATGCGGCCGGTCGCGGCAGTCTCCACATTCGGAGTCACGGAGCGATGCATTTTCGAGATTTGCCAAATGCCCGGAGATTTTTCTCTCCGCGGACATACAGCGGGTTGTCCGCGACGGCGGTGGTCGCGGAAATTCCCACGCCCAGCACGAAGAGTTTTCGTTTGTTTTCACCACGCTCGTCGCGATAGTCGCCGACATGCTTGTCAAGTCCCCGCAGGTCGCGTTCCGGCGGCTGTTCGATGAAGTCGGCACCGTGGATTGTGTCGGGGTGGAGGAGCGCGTCGCCAAATACACCACGCGCTCGATCAAGAAGGCATCCAAGGTCCAGGGCCTCAAGCTGGCGGTCTCGATGGTCGACCTCACGACCCTCGAGGGCAAGGACACGCCCGGCAAGGTCGCGTCGATCTGCCGGAAAGCCCTGCAGCCCCACGACGACCCCACGATTCCCCAGGTGGCTGCGGTGTGCGTTTATCCCTCGATGGTCCGGCACGCGCGGCGGGCGCTCGGCAGTGACACCGCCGTGCGGATCGCCTCGGTGGCGACGGCGTTTCCCAGCGGGCAGACGCCGCTCAAGACCCGTCTCGCGGAGGTGAAGCAGGCGGTCGCGGATGGCACCGACGAAATCGACATGGTGATCAACCGCGGGGCGTTTCTCGCGGGCGAATTTGGCCGGATGCAGGACGAGATCGCCGCGGTGGTCGGGGCCTGTGGCGCCGCGGCGCTCAAGGTGATCCTCGAGGTGAGCGAGCTGGAGACGTACGACAACATCCGCGCCGCGTCCTTTCTCGCGATGCGCGTGATCCGCGAGGGCGACTTCATCAAGACCAGCACGGGCAAGACTTCGCTCAACGCCACGCTGGGCAACAACCAGGTGATGCTTGAGGCCATCCGCGACTTTTACCTCGAGACCGGGACCTCCATCGGGATGAAACCCGCGGGCGGCATCCGTACGGCGAAGCAGGCGCTGCAATTCCTCGTCGCCGTGAAGGAAACCCTCGGCGACGCCTGGCTCACGAACGGGCGCTATCGTTTCGGCGCGAGCTCACTGCTCAACGATCTCCTGCGTCAGCTGGAGAAGGAGCGGACCGGGGCGTATCAGGCGCCCTATTATTTCAGCGAAGCGGCGGAGAGTTACTGAGCAATCAATCATTTCTTGAAACGCGAAGTTCGCGGAGACCGCGAAGAGAACCAAATGACCCCCTTTTTATCATGCTGAATGCAGCGAAAAATGTTGTTCGAATTTCACTCCGCGATCTCCGCGTCCTCCGCGTCCTCCGCGTTTCAAAGGATTTGTCCCCATGAACACCTACAAACACTGCCAGAGTTGCGGCATGCCCCCGAAGCGCGACCCCAAGGGCGGCGGCACCGAAGCCGACGGCTCGCGCAGCTCGATGTATTGCAGTCACTGCTACGGGGACGGGAAATTTACGCTCCCGGATTACACTGCGGCGCAGATGCAGGAGCTCGTGCGGGGCAAACTGGTCGAGATGGGTTTCCCGAGATTTCTCTGCGGCTTCTTCACCAAAGGCATCCCCCGGCTCGCCCGCTGGTCCGGCGCCCGCTAATCCCTCCCAACCCTTTCATGGCCACGCTTACTTCCGAAAAAAAATCCGTGCGCCCGGCGGTGCGCGCCGGGCGACCCGGCCCTGAGCCAGGTCGAAGGGCCCGCCCCGAGCTGATCTTTGGCGATCTCTGGCCCTATGATCCCGCGCCGGAGACCGCCGACCCCAAGCTCAAGGCGCGCTACGATCTCTTCATCGGCGGCAAGTTCGTGCCGCCGGCGGGCGGCAGGTATTTCGACTCCATCAACCCGGCCAACGAACAGAAACTGGCGGAGCTCGCGCTCGGCGGAGCGGCCGATGTCGACGCGGCTTGCGTGGCCGCGTCGCGGGCCTTCGCGACGGTGTGGAGCAAAATGCCGGGGCGGGAGCGCGGCAAATACCTCTACCGGATCGCCCGCCTGCTGCAGGACCGCGCGCGCGAGTTCGCCGTCGCGGAGACGATGGACAACGGCAAGCCGATCCGGGAAACCCGCGACTTCGACGTGCCGATGGCCGCGGCGCATTTCTTCTACCACGCCGGCTGGGCCGACAAACTCGAGTATCTCGCGCCGGGCCGCCGGGTGGCGCCGCTCGGGGTGGTGGGGCAGGTGATTCCGTGGAATTTCCCGCTGCTCATGCTTTCGTGGAAGATCGC
>SXSC01000283.1 GCA_005792355.1 Opitutaceae bacterium | reverse complement strand
GGCGGCGACATCCGTGTTTTTCGTGCCGCTGAAACGCACGCGGTTGATCGCATCCTCCAGCAGCGAGTCGAAGGTGGTGCTGACGTAGAGGTCGAAGTCCGTGATCTCGGCCAGCTTCAGCAGGGCGGGCGAAGGGGCGAACGTCGCCTCGCGCATGATCGTCCGGATGCGCGTGTAGAGATCCTCGCGCCGGCCGCGGTTCGCGAGGTGGCGCACGATCACGTCGTTGAGGGTGAGGGTTCCGTTCTGGGCCGCCGCGGAGATATTCAGTCGCGCCGCGAGGGTCCGTGCGAGCCACGTGTAGAGATTCTCCAGGCCGGCGTCGGTCTGCACCACCATGAGTTCCGGACCCACGATCGGGATGACGCGTTTTTCCTCGATGTAGTTGAGCAGGTCCTCCCACGCATCGTCGTCGAAGGTGGCGACGGCGGACACGGGAGATTCGGCGCTGAGGGACGGCATCGGGACGGAGTGGGACGGGATGGAGGCTGGGGCAGTACGCTCAACGCTCAACGCTTAAGTTTCGGAAACGCGGCCGTGGGCCCGGTCACTTGGGCGTTGAAAGTTGAGTGTTGAGCGTTTTCCACCGTCGGCGGCGACCCACCCGGCTCTACTCACTGGAAACTGCGCGGCACCATCCCCGCGACGAAACCTGTTTCAAGTGAGCGCCGAAATCGCTCTCCTTGGGCATTCGATTCCCTGCCGCGACATGAACGACCCTTTTTGGAGCTGGATTTTCCTCAGCGCCGCCGCCCTGGCCGCGGGGGCCGTCAACGCCGTCGCCGGCGGCGGCACCCTGCTGACTTTTCCCAGCCTGCTCGCGGTCATGAGTCCGGTCAGCGCCAACGCCACGAGCACCTTCGCCCTCTTCCCCGGTTCGCTCGCCTCCGGTCTGGGGTACCGCAAGGAACTCGCGCTCTGTCGTCCGCATCTGATTCGCCTGCTCCCGCCCAGCCTGCTGGGTGGGCTCATCGGCTCGCTCCTTGTCACCCGCCTGCCTGAGCGCGTCTTCGCCTCCGCCGTGCCGTGGCTGCTCCTCGGTGCGTCGATCCTTCTGGCGCTCCAACGCCCCATCGCCCGCTATCTGGGTTCGCATCCGCACGACAAGCCCACGTCGCGCACGGTCGCGGTCGTGATCTTTTTCCAACTGCTGGTCGGGATCTACGGCGGCTACTTTGGCGCGGGCATCGGGATTCTCATGCTGAGCTCGCTCGCGTTCATGGGCATCCCCGACATCCATCAGATGAACGCGGTGAAGAGCATCCTCGCCGCCGCGATGAACGGCATCACCCTCGTCATCTTCTTCCTCTCCGGCGCGATAGTCTGGAAGTACGCTCTCGTGATGGGAGTCGCCGGAATGGTCGGCGGCTATACGGGAGCCCGTGTCGCGCGCCGCATCAAGCCGGACTACATCCGGGTCTTCGTCGTTCTCGTCGGTTTCGCCGTCGCGTTCTATTCGTGGTTTGGGCGGAAGTGAGGTTGCGGACCCGTGGATCGGGGACTGGTGGTTGTTGGTTTGGGCCTCCCGCAGATTCAGAAAGACCGCAGATGGTCTGCGCTCTAACATAGCCGTCTCCCTGCAGTCGATGTGCGCTTTGCCGGTGGAGACAAAACCTCTGAAAGGTGGAACCCGATGTCCTCATCGGGTTTTGATCTGTACGTCTCAAATCAGCCTATTGGGGACAACGGGCTCCACCGCTCATAGAATCGTTGGCTTGGCATCTGCGGCCTTTCTGAATCTGCGGGAGGTCCGGCCGTCGACGGCTGCTGTATTCCATCACGCGGAGTTCCTGAAAAGTCGCGAGGATTTCATCGTCTCTCCTCTCGGAATTTGACCACGGATTTCACGGATCGGCACGGATCCAATCTCTGGCCTGCGGGGCTGATGTCCGGCACCTGCCGCCTCCGGGCTTGGGGCCTTGATCCGTGTTGATCCGTGAAATCCGTGGTGAAAATTCTTCTTCTTTGGTCGCGGCTCCGCCGCGCTCGGCCTTTTTGTGGCCAAAGGCCTGATGGCTTGCCGCCCCTACCCTTTGGCGATCCGCCGCCAATCGTCGCGGCGCGCGCGCGAGCGCAGGGCGTTGGCCCGGGCGTCGTCGAATTTTTCCGCCTTGGGATCCCATTGCAACGGGCGCCCGAGCTCCATCGCGATCGCGCCCAGATGCAGGGTGGTGCTGAGCCGGTGGAGCGCCTCGGCGGTGTACATCGGCGGCTGGCCGTTCCTGATGCAGTCGAGAAAATCCCGGTGCTCCCGCGGCCGCATCCGCCACATCCGGCTCGTCGCCGGGTCGTAGGTCTTCCGATACACCTCCAGGTTGCTGGCTTCGAGCCGCCCCAGCCACTTCGTGTTGCCGACCCACCCCTCCGTGCCCTCGAACCGGATGGAGGGCTCGCTCGACGTGACTTCGAGCACGACCCCGTTGGCATAGGTGTAGGTGAGCTCGTAGGTGTGCGGCACGGTGTTCATCACGTTGGGCGGGATGATGCCTTTGCCGGTGACGGCCACCGGACTGGAGTTCTCCGAAAAATTCGCGACCTGGGCGGTATCGATCAGATGCGCGCCCCAATCCGTGAGAGAGCCGCCGGAGAAATCGCGAATCTGGCGCCACACCTGCGCATCGGTGAGCGTCGGGGAGTAGGGCCGGAACGGCGCCGGGCCGAGCCACATCTCGTAATCGAGATCTGACGGGACGGGAGCCGGTTCTTCGCGGGGGACGACCGGCTTGGTCGGCAGGCCCACCTTGATCCGCTGCAATTTGCCGATGCCGCCATTGCGCACCACCTCCGCCATTTTGTAGTACTGGATGACGGAGCGATCCTCGAGCCCGGTGGCGAAGACGGCGTTCCGTTTCGCAACCGCTTCGGCGAGTTCGCGTCCCTCGGCGATGGTGAGCGTGGGTTTTTCGCAGAAGACTTTTTTGCCCGCGGCCAGCGCCAGCTGCGCCATCGGCACGTGCCAGTGATCGGGTGTCGAGATCACCGCGACGTCGATGTCGGAACGCGCCAGCAGGTTGCGGAAATCCGCGATGTCGGCGCAGCCGGTCGCGCCGTAGTGTTCATCGACCGCCTTGCACGCCTTGGCCCGGCGGCTCGCGAACACATCGCACACCGCGACGACCTGGCAGTCGTCCTCCTGGAGGAATTGCTTGAGGTTGACGGCAAACCCATGCGCGCCGACGCCAATGCAGCCGAGCGTGACTTTTTTCGAGGGCGCCTGCGCCCCGAACAGGTGCGCCGGAAAAAACTGCGGGGCGGTGCCGGCGGCGATGATGCCGGCGAGGCCGGACTTGAGGAACGAGCGGCGCGACGGGACGGGCTTTTTCATGGAGAGGATTCCGCCGAGTGTGCCACCGGACGGGCCGACGTCGAGCCATGGTGCGCGGCCGGGCGAGAGCTCCGACTTGAGCATGCGCCGCCGGAGGGGTCTGCCAGTTAATTGCCGCCCACCTGGACTGACCCGCTGGCACTCCGCCTCAACGGCCAGCCGGCGTAATCTTTAGATTCGCAATCGTGCCGGAGGCGGTGCTCCAAAGTCCCACCGAGCCGCCGGTGCGATCGCTGAGTTCGTTGACGACGAGACTGGGTTCCTTCGCGCCGTTCACAAACACGCTGATCTGCGGCCGGGCGATCACGATCCTCGCATGGAACCACGCGTCGCCATCGGGCGCCGGGTCGATGGGTTTTTCGTACTGGCCGGTTTTTTCCGTGCGCAGCTTCTGCCACGTCCACTGCGGATGGCTGATGTACTGCACGGCGTGCGCCTTGGCGTCCGGATCCGTGGCGCGGAAATTGAAGGGGCGAAAATACACGGCGTCGTAGGTCTTCGCATCCCGCACGCGGAACGCGAGGCCGACGAAGGCGCTCTGCCGCGGCGCACTCTGGCCCTTGGCGTCGAACTCAATCGTGCCGTTGGTGAACTCGAAGCCGTCGAGCCAGAGCATGGCTTCGGCGCCCTTGAGCGCGATCGCCGGGGCTCCGTCCTTGGTCGTGAGCGTGGCCCGGGTGAGATCGCCCTTCCAGCCCTTGCCCGACGGCACGGTGGCGAGATCGGGCTGGGTGGTGGCGGCCGACAACGCAGTGGCGCTGACGAGGAGCGATGACGCGAGAAATCGGAGGATGGGATTCATGGAAAGAAGGGCCGGGGCGGGAAATTTTTCGCGGAGGATGCGAGCGCTGTTCAGGCCGCGATCACTCCCGTGACAATCAGCACCGCGATGAAAATTCCCATGAGGCTCTCGCCGGCAATGAGCCCGGAGGCCACGGGTACGACGGTTTTTTCGGAGAACGCAGGCGCCTTGCGCCGCAGCGCTTCGGCCACGGCTGCTCCAAGGAACATCGCGATGCAATTGCTGCCGGGGATGACCATCGCGATGCCGAGCCCCGAGGGTGACGGCAGGAGCGGTCGCAGCTTCCGCGGCGCGAATTTTTCCAACAACGCCAGGGCGATGCCCAGAGCCAGACCGGCCACAATGGCCGTGCGGGAGGTTGCATGCAGAGCGCCCAAGCCGTCGGCGAAGGCCTTTGATACTCCCGCCCACACCACGCAGGACGGTGCCGGCCAGGCCTCGCCGCCGAGCACGCTCGGGTCGGGAATGATCAAATTGAAGGCGGGCACGACCACCATGGCACCGGCCACGACGCCGAAGAGTTGAGCGTAGAGTTGATGGCGTGGTTTGGCGCCGAGCAGCCAGCCCGTCTTGAGCGTGGTCAACAGATCCGCCGCGTGAAGCCCGATGCCGCCGGTGACGTTGGCCGACATGATATTGCCGGAGAGATTGCCCGGCGTGATCACGCCGAAGAGCATCTGGGTGACGGGACCGAGGGCCTTGGTCGGAGTGACATCGGTTTCGCCCGTGACGCGCGCCGCGACAAAACCCATCACCACCGCGAGCGGCACCGCGATCAGGCCGGCCCAAAGTGGAATCTGAAACAGCCATGCCATGAGGGCGACCACCCCGGGCGTGAGCACCACGAAACCAATCGGAAACCACCACTCCGGACACTCCACCGCGGAGATACCGGTGGTGTTCACGGGCTGCCGGCGGAAGACCTGCGTCAGCCCGGTGAAGGACCGCGCCACACTCTTGTAGTCGATGGCAAACGACGTGAGGCCCGAGGCGACGAGGATGGCGGCGCCCGGCCACAGCGTCCAGGCCACGATCGCCTTGTAGCTCACCGTCGTGACGATGCCCTGGGCGACGAGGGCCGGCGCCAGCACCGCGTAGGTGAGCACGCCGCCGAGCAACAAAGACCAGCCGGTGCGGAAACTCATCAACGCGCCGCCGCCGATCAGCACGACCTCGGCCTTGAGCGCGAGCGTCCACTCCGCCAGGGCGCGGCCGGCGAGGGTGACCGGCAGCCCGATCGTGCCGGGAATAAAATGCCAGGCATCGCGAAACCAGGTGAGGATGGCGGCAAAGACCGCCGACCCGGCGAGCCAGGTCGCCTTGCTGGCACCGCCGCCGGCCGCGGCGTCGTGAATGGAGCGGATGGTTTCGGCGGTGGCCGTGCCGGTCGGAAACGCGAGGCCTTCCTGATTGATGAGCTGGCGCTTGATCGGGATCGCCGCGAAGACGCCCAGCGCGGCGATGAGGGCGAACCACGCGATCATCGAGAGCGTGTCCGGGCGCAGGGTCGTGACCATCAGCAGCGCGCCGAAGGCCGCCATGTTGCCACCGCCCGTCATGTAGCCCGCGCCGGAGGCCACGGTGGTGAGGGCGTTGTTCTCGAGGACGCCGAGCGGTTTCCGCACCAGCCGCGTGGCCTGAAGAAACTGGAACACCCCGAAGGCCAGAATGCAGGCGGTGAGGGTGACGCCCATGCTCCACCCGGTCTTGAAGAAAACGTAGAGGTTCGAGAGGCACATCGCCCCGCCGATCAACATGCCCACCACGACCGCGCGCACGGTGAGGTTGGTCGCGTTGGGCTGAAAGACCCTGGCCAGCCATTCTGCCTCGCGATCCGAGGTCGGCAGGGCGGCTGGGCTTGGGCTGGTCTCGGCGGAAGGGGATGACATCGGGGGGGGGGGAGATTTCCGCAGAACGTGAAGAGGCCCGACTCCGCCCGCAAGCCCGCGCACGCCGCCCGCCTCACTTCGCCGGGCGGCGCAAATACTCCAACAGGTCGAAGAACTCGGCCTCCGAGAGCGCGGTCTCAAACGTGGCGGGCATCGGCGACAACGGGGAAGTGGCGAGCTCGGCCAGGTCGCCGCGGGCGAGGTCAATTTCCTGGCCGGTGGCGGGGTCGGTCAGGCGCACGCGGCCGCCTTCGTCGCGCCGGTTCATGCCGGATTTGGTCTCGCCGTTCCGGAGCGTGACGGTCGTCAGCCGAAACACCGGGTCGATGTTGCGACCGGGGTCAAGGACGTCCTCGACGAGACGTTGCTGGCTCCGCGAGCCGATGCCATCGAGGCTCGGGCCGAGATTGCCTCCCGTATCACGGAAGCGGTGACACGCGGCGCAATGCAAGGTGAAGAGCGGGGCACCGCGCGCCGCGTCGGGCTGGTGATTGCCGGCGGCGCCGAGACGTGCCGCGATGACGGCGTCGAGCCGCGCGTCCTCGGGCGGGAGCGATTGCGTCAGGGTGGCGGCCCGGGCGCGCAGCGCGGCCGGGCGCTGCGCGAGCGCCGTGGCAACGTAGCGATGTTTCAACAGCGCCGCCCGCACGCGACCCGTGGCGGCGAGGTCGAGCAAATCGGCCGCGCCCGCGTCGCTCTTGGCGAGGGCGACCGCCAGACTGAGCGCAAGATCGGCGGAGGCCGTCCCAAACGCGCCGGTGAGCGCGGCGCGCCCCGCCGCGTCCGCCGGAGCGGAGCCGAGCAGATCGGCGGCGGCGCGACGCAGCCCATGCGGGGCGTTGCTGGTCAGCACGGCGGTCGCGGTCTCCGCGGTCGCGGCGGCGGCCGGGTCGAGCGCGCGGAGGGCGGCGGTGCGGTTGCTCTCGCGGATGCCGGAGTCGAGCGCGACACGGCGCAGCGGCCCGGCTTTTTCGGCGAGCGAGAGCGGCTTGAGGGCGTTGATGGCGCGGAGCGATTTCGCGGCGTCACCGTCATTCGCGGCCGCGACGAGTTCCTGGCGCATCCAGGCCCCGACCGCCGGCGACAGGTGGCGATCGCGTTTGGTCGAAAGATTGGCGAGACCTTCGGCAAAGGCCAGGCGTTGCGCCGGAGAAACGCGTTGCAGTGAAACCAACAGAGGTTCGATCGTCGTGAGACGGTCGGGTGGCAGCTGGAGCACGGCGTGCTTCGCGAAATCTCCCGCACGGGTGCCGGCGAACCTGGTGCGTTCGAGATGGCCGAGAAGAAAATCCGCGGCGGCGGGCGTCGCCACGGCGAGGCAAACATCGGCCACGCGTTCCGCGGCGGCGGGGCTGGCGGAGGCCCAGTCGCGCAGCGCGTCAACGTCGGCCGTGCGGGCGTGGGCTTTCAGGGCCAGGCGCAACGCGTAGCTGAGCTCAAAGTCGGCCTCGGGCGCCCGGGCGAGCATGGTCAACAGCAGCGATGCCCCCCACGGTTGCGGGTGGCGCGTGAGCAGGTCGGCCATGATGCGCCACGAGTATCCAGGCGCGGACGGGTGGGGCCCGACCTCCGGGCGGGCCGCCGCGAGGGCGGCCGTTGCAGACGGCCCGCCCGGAGGCCGGGCCCGGCCGGCGATGCCAGACAGCAAGTCCTCCGCGTCGGCGGGAAAGGTGTCGCGCGCGGCAAGCACCCGGAGCGCGGCGTGAGCGACGGCGCTATCGGGTCGGGTGAGGGCGCGGCGGAGCAATTCGTCCTCGGAGCGGCCGAGCCGATCGAGGGCGAAGAACAGGGGCAGGGCGGCGGTGCCGTCGGCGCCGGGATCGGCGCCGGAGATCAGGCGGGTGAGCGCGGCCGAGAGCAACGGGATCGCCATCGCAGCGTCGCGGCGGGAGAGGAGTTCGGGCAGCGCGAGCGAACGCACCACGAGGTTGGAGTCGGTCAGGCGGCCGGCGAGTTCGGCGGTCGTGAGCCCGGCGAGCTTCGGTATCGACGGGATGGTGACGGTGCCGTCAAGCCCGCGCCAGCCGATGCGCCAGAGCCGGCCGTGGGTGCGGTCGCGCGCGGGATGCGTGAGCGGCACTTCGTAGTGGCCGATGATCGGGTTGTAGAAATCCGCCACCCAGAGCGCGCCATCCGGGCCGAGCTTCACCTGCACGGGACGAAACGCCGGATCGTCGCTCGTGAGGAAATCGGGCTGGCGCGCGGCGGAGGGCGAGCTGCCGCGCCAGTCGAGCCGGGCGCGGTTGATGCGCCGGGTGACGGGGTTGCCGTTGAAGAGATTGTCGCGGAATTCGGCGGGGAACTGCGTGGCCGAGTAATGCGCGAGGCCGGCGATGGCGCTGGAGCCGTGGTCGTCGGTCGTGATGGACGGGGCGAAGCCGAGGCCGTCGTGCTCCTTGCTGATGCCCTCGTAATAGCCGCCCGGCACGAGGAGGTAGACGGGCTTCGAGTGCGAATCGGCGGTGTAGAGATCGCCCCGCGCGTCGAAGGCGAGGCCGAAGGGATTCGTCTGGCCGTTGACGAAGACCTCGAAGCGCGAGCCGTCAGGCCGGAACCGATACGTATTACCGCTGGTGAGGGAGACGGTGCGGCCCGCCCGGTCGACGACGTCGCTCTTGTTGGCAAAGCCGTGCGTGCCGTACACCCAGCCGTCGAACCACAGCCAGTAGCTCGACGACATGCCGTGGGTGTCCTTGAAGCCGAAGCCGTCGTAGAGTTTTTCACGCACGTCGGCGCGGCCGTCGCCGTCAGTGTCGGTGAGCCGCCAGATGGCGGGAATGGAAAAGACCAGCGCGGTGTCGCCCCGGGCCCCGGGATCGCGCGGCAGCGGGAGTACGCCGACGGGAATATTGAGACCATCGGCGAAGATCGTGGATTTGCGCGCCCGGCCATCGGGGCCGAAATCGGAGAGGACGCGCACGGTGTCGACGCCGCGCTCCGGCGGTTCGGGCGGTGTGGCGGCGGCACGAAACGCGAGACCCGTGTCGCCCCAGTGCTGCTCGAAGGACGCGATGGGGGCGCCGAGCGCATCGCGTTTCGCGGGCCACGGGTACAGGGATGAGCCGGTGACCCAGACACGGCCCGCGGAGTCGAAGGCGAAGTTAAAGGGTTTCTCGAGATCCGGCTCGGCGGCGACCAGCTGGATCTCGAAGCCGGGTGGCACATGGAAGAGGGCGCGCTCTTCGGCGGGCGATTTCAGTTTGGCCTCGGGGGCGTCGCCGCGCTGGGCGAGGGCGACGGCGGCGGTCAGAAGCCCCGCCGTCGCCCAGCCGATGGCGGGCAGGCACCGGCCAGAGGTCAGCAGGAATCGAAAGTGGAGCATCGGGTGAATCGGAGGGGTGTGGGACGGTGCGCTCATGGGGCGACGGACAAGGATGCACGCTGGGAACCGTGCCCGATCCGGGCAATCCGAATTCGAGGCGTCGTCTTACGTCCGGCGGGGCGATTGCGGTGGGGGGTGGTCTCTGCATCGTTAGTATTCATTTCGGTGGTCAGGTTTAGGGCTCAGCGACCGCCGGACCACCCCATGTCAACTTTGTTGATCCATTCCGTGAATAGATCCTCCGAACAACGCCGCGCAGGGATTGCCCGCCTGATGGGTGAACCCCACGATCTGCTCGTCATCGGCGGCGGCACCTGGATGTGCGCCATCGAAGATCATCTGACCGGCACGCAGCACGAAATCCGCGCCCGCACCATCGTCAACGCCACCGGCCCCTGGGCCGACCGCCCGCCACCTCGGCGTCACGTCCGCCCCGTGCCGCACGGCGGTCGAGCCGTTGCTGGGCACGGAGGAAGCGACTTCGTTCAGCGGCATCCTGCCCGCGCCCTTCACCCGCGAGCCGTCGCCCACTACGTGCACCATGAATGGGCGGTGCAACTGGACGACGTGATGCAGCGCCGTAGCGGCTGGCATTATTGCGAACGCGAGTCCGCCGCCCGACGGGAGCAGGTCGCCGCTTGGATGGCCGGGGTCGCCAGCTAGTGGCGCGACCAATAACTTTCGTGACGTGTAGCTGCGAGCGCCAGCGAGTGGACCACCGGCGCGCTCCACTCGCTGGCGCTCGCCGCTACTTGTCACGCTACTTTGCGGTCGGCACACTAGTCCGCCGGCCAGTGCACCGCGGTGGTCCTCACGGGGATCGGCGTCGCCGCCATCGTGGGCCACGCGATTCGGACGACCCGGGCAATCCGGTCGATGCGCGGTGCGTCGATCAGGAGAGGATGGCCGCCCGGTTCCGACTTGTAGCCCGGAAAGAGTTCAGCCGAAGTGCTCCCGGGCGGCTGCGACCGTTCCCCTTGCCATGCGCAACATTTCTGTCCTCGCG
>SXSC01000002.1 GCA_005792355.1 Opitutaceae bacterium | reverse complement strand
GTTCGCGGTCCTCAGGGATGTCCGGGCTAAGTTCAAAACCGCCTGGCGGTTTTGTTTTAGCCCGCGTGAACCCCAGAGATCCAAGCTCACGCCGCCCGAAACTCGTCAAGCGCGGGGAGAATTCCGCGGAAAGTGTGAAAATGCGGGCTAGTCCACGCCCCCTCACTTCCCCCGCACCCGCAGCCGCGCCGTGAAGCTCCACCGGCCCTTCGCGTTCTGAATCTTGATCAGAAACTGATTCGCGCCCTTATGCAGCCGCACGGCCACCACTTCGTCGTCGAGCTTGCTCGTGCGCTCGGTCCATTGGTCCATCACGAGCTCGCCATTGACCCACGTCTTCAAGCCGTCGTCGCTGCCGATGCCGAGCCACGCGTCGGTGTCGGCCGGCACCTCGACCTCCGCCCACGCGTAGCCGACGCAGTAGTTGAGGCTGTTGTAATCAGTGCTGCCGAGGAAATCCACGAGCCCGTCGCGCGGCTTCATCCGCTTCCACGTGACTTTCGATCCATCGATCTCGAGCTTTTCGCCCTCCACCGGCCGCACGCTGGCGGCGCCCTGCCCGGAAAACCAATCGGAGTGGAACGCGTTCAGCTGCGTGCGCGTCGAGATTTTGCTCGGGTCACTGCCGGCGGTGACGGCGCTCATGCGCGTGACGCCATCCTCCCCGACGCCGAGCACGACGGAAAACGCCTGCTCGCTCAGCCGGACCGGTTTCAACCCGAGCCAGCTCGCAAAGGGCACGTCGAGGCGCGCCTCGCCGTTGACCCACGCGGCATCCGCCGCGGCTTTCTTTTCCAGTGCCGGCGGCACGACGAACGTGTAGTCGCACGTCCCGGCGCCCGGCCAGCCCTGGTCGATCGCCGGCAGGAAAACCCCGCTGCGCCGGATCGCTTCGCCGAGCGGGCCCGCGAGCGCCGCCGGCACTTCCGCCTCGGGCTTCATCGTGACCTGGGTGACGAGGCCCTCGGAGTCGACCTCGACCAGCGCCGCGATGCGCTTCACGCCGCGCGCCCGCAGCGCCTCCGCCCGAAACGGATCCGCGATCGCGATCGGCGGCGACGCCGTGCGCGCAAACTCCACCGGTCGCACCGCCCGCTGGTAGTGCGCGCGGTCGCGCCACGTGCGGGGGTTCTCCGGGTTCAGTTCCCAGAGGATCGCGCTCGCGCTGTCCACGAATTTCATCACTTCGAAATCGTCGTTTACCGCGCCGCCGATGAGTGGCACGCCCTCGCGCGTCAGCAGCATCGCGGCAAAACCGCGGCCGGGCACAAAGCGCGAGAGCAGTTTCATGTCCGCCTGTTTTTTCGGATCGGCCACGAACCACGAGCGCGCCGACGGCAGCCAGGCGGGATTGAACGCCCCGTCCCACGTGCTCACGAGCACCGTCGCGATGCGGCCGGGATAGACCCGCTCGATGCGCTTCGCAAACGGCGCAAAGTTGTCGAGCAGGTGCGAAAGGCCCTCGCTCTTGCGCGAGCCGAAGAACACCAGCAACAGCTCCGGCTCCGGCAGCGACGCAAGATCGACGGGGCGCGTCACGCCTTTTTCCGAGCGCAGCAGCCGCCCGACAAACTCACCCGTGGCCCTGCCCTGCGCGTCGCTCCACCGCCCCGCGCGCGGCGGGCGGACGGAAACGATCTGGTGGAACCGCACGCAATCGGCGGCGGCGAGCGCCGCCATCGGCACGAAGCGGCTCGACGTCGCCCCGGTGCGAAACAGCGCCATCGGCCCCATCGCCTCAATCGGTTCGCCCTTGAACGCGGCGCCTTTCGCATCCTTCCACTCCGTCATCGCCGGATCGGCCGCGAGCACGCACGAGGCGAACGTGCGCAGCAGCAGGAGCAAGGCGAAGAAGCGGAAACGGGGCAGCAGCATACGAGACACGGGTAGCGGGAACCGCATTCGACAACTGCCGCCAGTGAGGTGTCAACGCAGCCAAGCGTCGGAATTGTTGCCGGAAAAGGCGCAAAAATCGGAGGGCAATTGAAGCCGGCGAGGCGCCTGTAGGCGCCCGTGCAATCTCCACCGCACGAGGACCGATCCGAAGGGGTCACGTATCGACTCTTGAAATTGCCGCTTTGAACGACCCCGCATTGGCTCCGCCGACCCAGTCGGAACCGCCGCACCTACGGACTGACATCCGCCGGCCAGCAGTTTGCTCCAAACAGCGGCGCGCTGTTCTTCGGGTCGCCGAGCAGCGCTTGGAAGCGCGGTAGCGCATCGCCGTCGGCCGCGGCACGACCTTGAGATCGCGGATGAAGGATAGGATCGCGATAATGTCCTCCTGCACGCCGTCGGCGAAGTAGCCGCTCGTCTTGTCGTCGCTTAAGTTCTCGAACGGCAGCACGGCGATGGATTTGGCGTTGATCACCAGCGCGGCGGGTGCGGACTTTTCCGCGGTGGGCGGGCGCGACCCTGCGCCCGGATTCGGCGCCGCGATCGGCGTCGAATCCGGAGCGCGCCGCCACCCGAGGAAGCTAATCACAACCGTAGCCAAAATCGCGGCTACGCTCCATGCCGCCGCCGGGACGCGGCGGCCCACCACGGACGCATTGGTTGGGGACGCGACGCCCTCGTCGCGTTCCACGGGACGGGGGCGTCCCGGCTCGACCTCGGACGCCGGTGCCAGCAATTTTTGCACGCGGGCCACAATGGCCGCGGACGTTTCGCCGCCGGGTAACTTCGTCCACTGCACGGCGCGGAACGCGTCTGGCACCAGCGCCCCGCGCTCGTTCGTCTCATCCACGGTCACCGGCAAGATGAACGCCTTGCCCTTGACCATCAAAAACGAGCGGTCCTCCGCGAGTTTCCACTCTAGTCGAAAATAACCTTCCTGCCGTGCCTGCGTGTTCACCGAGATGACCGGCATGAACAGCGCACACGCGCCAATCTGCCCGCGGATTTTCTGGTCCCACGTATCTCCACCGACCAGCGCATCTTGATCGAACCACACCTCGATCCCTCCCGCGCGCAGCGCCGCGCAGATGCCGAGCGCCGCCGCCACGTCTTGGGACGCGTAGCTCAGAAAAACGGCTTTGGTGATTTCGGACACGCGGGGCTGAGTCAGCGGGCGGGAACCGGAAACGATCTGAGACTCCAAAGCCGCCGGACCGTTGGCGAGTGCATACTTTCCGGGCGGCGGACGGGAGGCCGGAGGGTTCGCCACCGGGCCGATCGGCTTCGCTCCGGGCTGGCGTCCGGCGGCGCTCCCCGGCTGACTCCCGGCCATGACCCTTGCCGACCTCGGCTGGAACGACGCCCTCACTCTCGCCTTCGCCCCGCATGCCGCGGCGGGACTGGAGCCGGCGCGCGTCGTCTGCGAGCTGCGGCGCAATTTCTGCGCCGTGCACACCGCCACCGGCGAGGTGCTGGGCGAGTGCGGCGGGGGCTTTTTTCACCAGGCGCGAAAGGCCGACCAGTTTCCCGCGGTGGGCGACTGGGTGGCCGTGCGGCGGCGCGGCGACGCGGCGCACGCCGACATCCACGCCGTGTTGCCGCGCCGCACCAAGTTCTCCCGCCGCGCCTCCGGCTCCGAGGAGATCGAACAGATCGTCGCCACCAACATCGACACGGTGTTTCTCGTCAGCGGCCTCGATCAGAATTTCAATCCCCGGCGCATCCAGCGTTTCCTCGTCGCCACGAAGGAGAGCGGCGCCGAAGCGGTGATTATCCTGAACAAGTCCGATGTGTGCACCGACGCCGGAGTGGTCGGCCGGGAGATCGAGGCGCTCGTGCCCGGCGTGCCCGTGCTCATCACCAGCACCGCCACGCGCAAGGGACTGAAGGCCCTCGTCACCACCTACGCCCGCCGGGGCCGCACGCTCGCGTTCATCGGTTCGTCGGGCGTCGGCAAATCGAGCCTGATCAATTCGCTGCTGCACGACCCCGACGCGCTGCCGACGGCCGAAGTGCGCGCGAAAGACAGCAAGGGCCGCCATACCACGACGCGTCGCGAGCTCGTGCAGACACCCACGGGCGCACTCGTCATCGACACGCCCGGCATGCGGGAGCTGCAGCTCTGGGGCATCGAGGACGGCGTGGAGGACGCCTTCCCCGACATCGCCGCGCTCGCGGCCCGGTGCCGGTTCGGCAACTGCGGGCACAGCAACGAACCGGGCTGCGCCGTGCGGGCCGCCCTGGCCGGCGGCGAGCTGGCGCCGGCGCGATTTGCCAGCTACGCGAAACTAAAAGGCGAGAAAGCCGCCAGCGTGCCGGTGCAACGGAAACCCAGTGCCCTGGCGAGCAAACCGGGCTGGCGGAAAAACGCCGACAACCAAAAGCCGTTTCGCCACCGCCAACATCACGAGGAGTGAGAAGAACCTCGTGTTGGGCCGGCGGGCCCGGTAATTCATCGGGCGATGCCCCAAGACCCGAACGCGCAATTCGACCATTCCGTCCTCGATCTGATCGAGCACAGCCCCAGCGGGGCCGTGCCAGCCACCCCTTCGTACCAGGACGCGCTCAAGCGCCTCCATGCGGCGCACCAAGTCTACCACAGCGCGGATTTCAAGGGCGGCCACGTCACCGCCCGCTCGCTCGCGCTGCGCCCGGTTTTTCACGCGCAAAATCTCGACGCGCTCGTCGCGGGGCAGATCGACGCGAGCGCATTGGAGTCCAACGCGAGCATCTTCGATCGCTACGTCCAGTCGCTGCCCGCCGCGCTGCGGGCGCGGGCCGAGAGCCTGCGGCTGATGGTGGCGGGCAAGCCCGCCCATCACCGCGCCAAGCACGTGGGCGACCACAAGGTGGTGGCGCACGATCCGGTCCACACACTTTTTCTCGTGCCCGGGACCGGCCCGCATCCCGGGGTGCCGGGAAATTACCTGCACGGTTCGGCCCTGCAACTCAGCGCCGACGCCCACAGCACGTGGGCCGTGCATCTCCACGACAGCGACGATGGTGCGGCGATGTGTGACTTGCCCACGATGGCTGAAGCGCTGGCCAAGCTGCAGGAGGTGCTCGCGAGCGCGCCGTTCGACATGAATGAGCTGGCCGCGCTGGGCTTCCGGTCCAACTGAACACGAGGTTATCGGGGAATGCACAAGTTCGGTGGGCCGCGCTTTGGCCTGCACCTTTTACGGAACTCGGGGTGATTGGGCTGCCAACCTTTCTCGGGTGGGAGTGATCTATCCCCTGGGTATCAACTTCAGGTTTCATCTTCTTTTCATTAGTTTCCTCCTGTTCTGTTTTCTGGCGCGACCTACCAAGAAAATCTTCCCACCTTGTACCGGCAACTCGTTGGAGCGAAATCGCGTCGCGGATTCACGGAACTGCACGAACCTTTGCAAGGATTGATCCGATGACAGATTTCGCTGTCGTCGTGGACTTTTGGCAGGAGAAACGCACATCGGCTAAATGGAGCCGGCTTAGAAAGCGCCCCTCCGCCCAGACCGCCTCCGTCAACTCGGAACCGCGCCCGGACCCTCCGCGAATCCCAATTCTTTGCATCGACGGCGACGGTCCGAACTGGTGTAGACTGCGCCGGATCTCCCATCGCGTGCCGGGCTCCCTCCGCTCGCGAACCCGCAACTCTTCCCTATGCTTCGGACCGGCCATCGCCTGATCTCATCCCTCCTGCCCTGCTTCGCTCCGCTGGCGCTCGCGGCCACGCAGCCCGCCGCGCTGCCGTTGCCCGACGTCGTGTCGTTCAACCGGCACATCCGGCCGATCATGTCCGACACCTGTTTTCATTGCCACGGTTTCGACGCAAAGTCGCGCAAGGCGGGGATGCGGCTCGACGTGCGGGAGGAGGCGCTGAAGCCGACGAAGAACGACGTCGTGCCCATCGTGCCGGGAAAACCCGACGAGAGCGAAATCATCCTCCGCATCATGGACAGCGGCGATCCGATGCCGCCCGAAGAGGCCCACAAGATCCTGACGCCCCACCAAAAAGCGCTGCTGCGACGCTGGGTGGAGCAGGGCGCGGTGTACGAGTCGCATTGGGCCTATGCGCCCCTCGCCCAGCCCGCCGTTCCGACGGCGTCCGCGCCGAAATCGCCCGTCAACGCTTCCTCCCCGCAAGGCAATCCGATCGATGCGTTCATCCGGGAAAAGCTGGCGGCGAGAAACATCACGCCATCGCCCGAGGCGCCGCCGGGCCGGTTGCTGCGCCGGCTCTCCCTCGATCTCACCGGGCTGCCGCCGACTCCGGAGGAAGTCACGGCCTTCGCGGGTGACCCGGCACCGGGCGCCTACGCGCGGCAGGTCGAGCGGCTGCTGGCGTCCCCGCGCCATGGCGAGCGGATGGCGGTCTGGTGGCTGGATGTCGCGCGCTTCAGCGACACGGTCGGTTTCCACGGCGACCAGAACCAGCGCATCTTCCCCTATCGCGATTACGTGATCAACGCCTTCAATTCGAACAAGCGTTTCGATCAGTTCACCCTGGAGCAGCTGGCGGGCGATCTCCTGCCCATGCCCACCACCGAGCAACGGATCGCCACCGGCTACAACCGGCTCAACATGATGACGCGCGAAGGCGGGGCGCAGCCGGCGGAGTACCTCGCGAAATACGGCGCCGAGCGCGTGCGGTCCGTCGCCGCGGCGTGGTTTGGCAGCACCTTTGGCTGCGCCGAGTGCCACGACCACAAGTTCGACCCGATCAAGACGCGCGATTTCTACGAGCTGCAGGCGTTCTTCGCCGACGTGAAGCAGTGGGGCGTGTATTCCGATTACGGTTACACCAAGAACCCCGACCTCGCGGGCTTCACCAACGATCATCCGTTTCCGCCCGAGCTCGAGGTCGCCAGCCCTTACCTGCTCGCCCGTCGGGAGCGCGCCGAGGAGCAACTGCGCTCGCACGTCGCGGCACGGCGCAGCCGCCTGTCGGATGCCACCGTGGCCGCGGAGTTCGCGCAATGGGTTGACGAGGCGGCGGCGTTTCTCGCCCGCGAGCCGGACGGCTGGCAACAGCCGCCCCTGAGCGCGGTGATCATGAAGGCGGGCCAACCGCTGCCCGCGGGCGAAGTGGCCATCGGCGGCGGTCAGTCCGTGCAACTGGCCAGACCGCTCGACCGCAATGAGAGCCTGCGGATCAGCCTGGCGCCCGGAGCCGGGCGCGTCGCCGCGCTGCGTGTCGAGGTGGCCGCCGGGGCGCCCGGCTATGTGCCGCCCAAGCAGCCGAACGCCCGCGGCGTCCTGCGGATCAACGCGAGCCGGCGGGACGCCGACGGCAAGATGGAAAAACTCGCCGTCGCCTTTGCCGACAGCGAGGCCAAGGAACCCCGCTACGAGAACGGCGCGGAAGTCCTGGGGATAAACACCGGTTGGAAATTGCCGCCGATCGCGGACGACCAGCGATTCTCCGGCGTCTGGCTGCTCGAACTGCCGCCGCTCCTCGCCGCCACCGACCAACTAATCGTCACCCTGAGCGGCGAGGTCGCGCTGCCGCTGCGCGTTTTCACGAGCCCCTTCGGCGCCGCACAGCCGCAAGAAGTCGCCCCGGCCGGGTTGCCCGCCGCCGTGGCCACCGCCGCCGCCCAGCGCACCGCCGGCCAGCGGGAACTGCTCGCCGACACGTGGCTCTGCAGCACGGCGAGCGACCGCGCCGGGCTCGCCCGCCAGCAGAAACTTACCGCGGAAATCCGCGAAACGCGCGGCGGCCGGGCGTGGACGCTGGTCACCGAGGCCGCCGATCCGCTGCAGGTCCGCGTGCTGCCCCGCGGAAACTGGCAGGATGAGACCGGGCCCGTGGTGCTGCCCTCCACGCCGAGTTTCCTCCCGGCCCGGCGGGAGAGCACGCCGGAGCAGCGCCTCACGCGGCTCGACCTTGCCCGCTGGATCGTGTCCCGCGACAACCCCATCACGGCGCGCGCCGTGATGAACCGGCTCTGGCAGCAATATTTCGGCACTGCGCTCAGCGCCGTGGTCGACGACCTCGGTTCCCAGGGCGAGCTGCCGTCGCACCCGGAACTGCTCGACTGGCTGGCGGCCGAATTTCGCGACCGCGGCTGGGACCTGCGGCACATGATCCGGTTGATCGTCACGAGCGCGACGTACCGCCAGAGCAGCAGCCTGCGCCCGGAGCTGCGCGATCGCGATCCCCTCAACCGGCTCCTCGCCTCGCAGAACCCGCGCCGCCTCGAGGCGGAGTTCGTGCGCGACAACGCCCTCTTCATCGCCGGCGCGCTCAACCTCCGCGGCATCGGCGGGCCCAGCGCGCGGCCGTATCAGCCCGCCGGTTACTACGCGGCGCTCCAGTTTCCCGACCGCGGCTATGAGGCGAACCTGGACGACGAACAATGGCGGCGGGGCGTCTACCTGCACTGGCAGCGCACGTTCCTGCATCCCATGATGGCCAACTTCGACGCGCCCTCCCGCGACGAATGCGCCGCCCAGCGCACGGTGAGCAACACGCCGCAGCAGGCCCTCACGCTGCTCAATGACCCCACCTTCGTCGAAGCCGCCCGGCTCTTCGCCGCCCGGCTGGTTCCCGCCGCCGCGACCGACGCCGCCCGGCTGCGCCTGACGTTCCAGCTCGCCCTCGCCCGCGAACCCAAGGCGGAGGAAGTCGCGTCGTTGCAGGCCTTCCTCAGCGGCCAGCGGGATTACTACCGCGCGAATTCCGCCGAGGCGGAGAAATTGCTGAAGGTCGGTCTCGCCCCCGCGTCCGCTGGCGACCCCGTCGAACTCGCGGCCTGGACCAGCCTCTGCCGCGTGATCCTCAACTCGCAGGAAGTCATCACCCGTTACTGAGGGGACCACAGGACTACGGACCACGGACGACAAGACCACAGGACCACGGACTACGGACCACGGGCCAAGAGACGAAAACCATAACACCTCCTCCCAATTTCTCACTTCTAGGTCCCTTGGACCTTTAGCTTTTCCCAACGATGCCCAACTTCGATCCCGCCGCCCACGCCCTCAGCGTCAATCGCCGCACCTTTCTCACGCAGAGTGCGTACAGCCTCGGCGGGCTCGCGTTCGCGCTGCTCCAGGAGAAACTCTCTGCCGCGAGCACCGGCGCGCCGGCCCGGCCGCCGGGCTGGAATGGAATGCTGACGGAGCCGCACTTCCCGGTGAAGGCCAAGCGGGTGATCTTCCTCTGCATGGCCGGCGGGCCGTCGCAGCTTGAGACGTTCGACTGGAAACCGAAGCTCAAGGCGCTCGATGGCGAACCGTTTCCCGAGTCGTTCACCCAGGGCCAGCAACTCGCGCAACTCCAGAACACCGTGCTCAAGGCGCGCGGTTCCGTCACCACGTTTCGCCGGCACGGCCGGTCGGGGGTCGAGATCAGCGACCTGTTCCCGCACCTCGCGACGGTCGCCGACGATCTGTGTGTCATCCGCTCGATGCAGACCGAGCAGATCAACCACGATACCGCGCATGCCTTCATGAACACCGGCTCGATCATCAAGGGCCGGCCAAGCATGGGCTCGTGGCTGCTCTACGGGCTCGGTGCCGAGACACAGGAGCTCCCGGGTTTCGTCGTGCTCACCTCGCAGGGAAAAACCGGGCTGCAGCCCATCTCCGCGCGCCAGTGGTCGAGCGGCGTCCTGCCCAGCCGGTTCCAAGGCATCCAGTTTCAATCGCGGGGCGATGCGGTGCATTACGTCGGCAACCCCGAAGGCGTCTGCCAGAGCACGCAACGCCAGGTGGTCGACGAAATCCGCCGGCTGAACGGTTTTCTCGCCGCGGAGCAGAACGATCCCGAGATCGCCACGCGCATCGCGCAGTACGAGCTGGCGTTCAAGATGCAGGCGAGCGTGCCGGAGCTGACCGACTTCAAGGACGAGCCGCCGGCGATGCTGGACCGCATCGGTGTCTTGTATCCCCGTTGGACTGACGAGCAGGAGCTCCGCTCCGCGCCGCAGAATCGACGGTGGTGCGATTTGCGCGCATCGGAGTCTTGCGGCGAGGAACACGGCACGGGTGGCGTTCGGTGGATT
>SXSC01000282.1 GCA_005792355.1 Opitutaceae bacterium | reverse complement strand
CACCAGCCAATTGGGAAACACCGGCTTCCCGCTCAAACCACGCCCCATGCTCGACGGCGGCACCCAGAGTTTCACGCTGTTGGGAGGTGGCGCGGGATACCTGAGATTCCACGTCAATGCGGGCGCGCTCAAGGTGAAGCTGGCCACCGCGCTGATCAGCATTTCCTCAATCCATCTCCTGAAGACCTTCATCGAAGTGCGCCTGGAAACGACCACCTACAAAGACCACGACGTGATGTGGCAGATCGTCATCCACTGCGTGTTCGTGATCTCGGCGATCGCCCTCGCCTGGACGGACAGGCTGATGATGGCCAACGCCACCAAGCACGCCGCCCCCGGCGAAGAAAAGCACTGACGCCGCCGGCGGGAGCCGTGGTGCTCGCCGCTTCACCGCCGCAGCTTCAGCAGGCGCTCCCCCGCCGCGTGCAGGGTGGCCGGCGACTTCGCAAAATTCAGCCGCACGAAGCGATTCTCCCCCGGCGCGAAGAAACTCGAGCCGGGCACCGGCGCCACGCCGATTTCGCGGGTCATCCAATGCGCAAACTCCACATCGCTCGCATAGCCAAACGGTGAGATGTCGAGCATCACAAAATACGCGCCCTCGGGCCGGGTGTATCTCAGCCCGGTGCGGTCGAGGTAGCCGAGCAGGATGTCGCGCGACTCCGCGTATTTCGCGCCGAGTTCATCATAGTAGCTCGCGGGAAAATTCAGCGCGGTGACCACCGCATGCTGCAACGGCGCCGCCGCCCCGACGGTGAGGAAATCGTGCACCTTGCGCGCCTGCGCGATCACCTCGGATGAGGCGTGGACATAACCGAGGCGCCAGCCCGTGATCGAGAACGTTTTGGACAGCGACGAGCACATCAGCGTGCGGGGCGCCATGCCCGGCAGCGTCGAGAAATAGGTGTGCCGGTGCGGCGCGTAGACGATGTGCTCGTAGACCTCGTCGGTGAGGATCCAGACGTCGAACTCCTCGGCGAGGGCCGCAAGCTGGAGCAATTCACCGCGCGTGAAGACGCGGCCGCAGGGATTGGACGGATTGCAGAGCACAAACGCCTTCAGCCCGCCCGCGAACGCCCGCCGCAGCTCCGCCGGATCGAAGTGATACTGCGGCGGGTGCAGCGGGACGTGCACCGGACGGGCGCCCGTGAGAATCGCATCGGCGCTGTAGTTCTCGTAGAAGGGGGAGAAGAGCCCCACCTGGTCGCCGGGATCGCAGACCGTCATCATCGCCACCATCATCGCCTCGGTGGCGCCACACGTGACGACGAGTTCGCGCTCCGCCTCGACCGGCACATCCATGAACCGGGTCAGCTTCGCCGCGAGCGCGGTGCGCAATTCGGCCGAGCCCCACGTCACGGCATATTGATGCCGGTGCGCATCCATCGCCTCCTTCGCGGCCTGGATCAGCGCCGCCGGGGGATCCCAGTCGGGAAAACCCTGCGCCAGATTGATGGCGCCGTGGCGCGCGGCGACCCGCGACATTTCGCGGATGAGAGACTCGGTGAAAACCGACGTGCGTTGCGAGGTGCGAGGCATCGGGCGATCGTCAGCGGCAATGAAGATCCGTCCGGCGGCTACGGGATCTTCAGGACCGTGCCCACCCGCAGCGACGCCCCGACTTTCGGCACGGTCGTGGGGTTGGCGGCGGCGATCTCCTCGACCTTCACGTTGTACCGACGCGCGATGCTGTAGAGTGTGTCCTTGGCGACGACGGTGTGGGCCCGGACGGCGGAGGCGCCGGAGCGCGTGGACGCGGCCATCGGCGCACCGCCGCGGGGAGCCGGTGCGGTGATTTGCGGCGAGGTGGCAACAGGCAAACGAGTCGCCGGGATGATGCGCGGTGTAGCGGGCGCCGGGGTGACCGGCGAATCAAAGCTCGCGGCGACGGGCGGCGGCGTTGCCAGCACCTCCGGCGAGAGCGAAATCATGCGCGGCATCCGGTTGACCGGGACGGCCCCGCCGCCCCGCAAGACGGCAACTTCCGCGCGAAGCTCCTCATTGTCGCGCCGCAGCTTGCCCACCTCCTCGTCGAACGCCATGCGCACCGACTGATCGTCCAGCGGGCGGCCGGGCAACGTGCGGGCGAACTCGCGTTTGGCGGCCTCGACCATGCCGAGGACGTACGGCGTTTGCTTCGAATTTGGGTGGGCCTTGAGATATCGCCGAAAGTGATAACACGCCGCCAGTGGATCTTTGGTGTGATTGAGATAGATGAGCCCCGACTCGAGGTGCGACTCGGGGCAGGGATTATCACCACGCCGATCGATGGCCTTCAGAAACGCGTTCAGCGCCTCCGGATTCCGGCCCTGCTTCTGAAGCTGTTTGCCTTGCAGGTAATAGGGGTCGTCGATTTCCGCCGGCAGAGCCGCGCCTTCCCGATCGCCGCAGCCTGCTCCGAACAGAGCCAGCAGCAAAACGAGCACGGTGAAAAATTGGCGACGGACAGGCATCAGGCAGTAATAGGAATTGAACGAGCAGTCGTTCGCCTTAAATTCCGCACGTCTCTCCGACGACTCAAACTCTAAATGTCACTCTCCTCGAAAACCGTCCTCGCCCGCGCCCGTGCGTGCATTCGCATCGAACAGGCCGCCCTGGCGAAAACGGCGCAACGCCTCGGCGGAGAGTTTGTCACCACCGCCCGGGCGGTCGACGCCGCCAGCGCCGCCGGGCGCAAATTGATCTTTTCCGGCGTGGGCAAGAGCGCCCACATCGCCGCGAAGATTGCGGCCACGTTTAACAGCACCGGAGTCTCCTCCTGTTTCCTCGATGCGACGCAGGCGTTGCACGGCGATCTCGGGCTGGTGGACGAGGGCGACCTCGCCTTCTTGCTGAGTAACAGCGGTCAATCCGACGAGATTCTGCGCCTGGTGCCGCTGCTGAAGCGATTCGGGGTGCGCATCGTCGCGTTCACCAGCAATCCGGACTCCGACCTCGCGCGCAATGCGGACCTCAGGCTCCTGTACCGAGTGCCGCGGGAAGCCTGCCCCCTCAAGCTGGCTCCGACGGCGAGCACGACCGCGGCCCTCGCGCTCGGTGATGCGCTCGCGATGGTGTTGCTGGAGGCCCGCGGACTGTCGCGCGACGACTTTGCCAAATACCACCCGGCCGGCAACCTCGGCCGGGTGCTCCTGCTCCGCGTCAGCGACATCATGCGCACCGGTGATCGGTTGCCGACCGCGCCCGACACCGTGTCAACTCAGGAGGCCATTCTCGCGATGACCAAGGCCAAGAGCGGCAGCATTGCCCTGGTGGCGAAAAAAACCGGCGGGCTCACCGGCATTCTCACCGACGGGGATTTCCGCCGTGGCGCGCTCACCGGGCCGGATTTTCTCCAAAAACCTGTCGCGATGTTCATGACGCGCCGACCCCGGGTGATCGCCGAGGACGCACTCGGCGTCGACGCGCTGCGGCTGTTCGAAGCGCACAAGATAGACGACTTGATTGTGATCGACCGCCGGGGTCGGCCGGTCGGGCTGATCGACGGCCAGGATCTCCCGAAATTCAAGATCGTGTGACGACCCTCCCGATCGGAATGCACTGCAGGGTGGAACCCGATGTCCTCATCGGGTCTTGAACGGTTCGCTCTCAAAGCCCGAGGAGGAGTCTGCCGGCCAGCCGCCGGCTCCACCTTGAATTGAATCGTCACGCCTCAGGGCTCACGGCACGACGAGAAGTTTCGTCGTGCCGCACCGCCCCTTTACAGGCCGCAAAATCTGGCCAAACTGCTCCCATGGCCACGCCAGCTTTCGTCTACCAGGATCCGCTTCCACTTGGTCCCGATGGGACCGAGTACCGCCTGCTCTCCCAAGAAGGTGTGGGCGCCGCGACCTTTGAGGGCCGGGAGATGCTCAAGGTGGCACCCGAGTCTCTCGCGTTTCTCGCGCAACAAGCGTTGCACGACACCTCTTTCATGCTGCGGACAAGCCACCTGCAGCAGGTGGCCGCCATCCTCGACGACCCCGAGGCTTCGGACAACGATCGCTATGTCGCCCTGACCCTGCTCAAAAACGCTGAAATCGCCGCCGAGGGCATCCTGCCGATGTGTCAGGATACCGGCACCGCGGCGGTGATCGCGAAAAAGGGCCAGCAAGTCTGGACGGGCGCCAACGACGCCGAGTGGATCTCCCGCGGGATCTACGAATGTTTTACCAAGGAAAATCTCCGCTACTCCCAGACCGCGCCGCTCGACATGTGGCACGAGGTCAATACCGGAACGAATCTTCCCGCCCAGATCGATCTCATGGCCACGGAAGGGGCGAAGTATGAATTTCTTTTCGTGGCGAAGGGCGGCGGATCGGCGAACAAGATGTTTCTGTTCCAGGAAACCAAGGCGCTGCTGAACCCGAAGAGCTTCGAGAAATTCGTCGCCGAGAAGCTGCCGCTGCTCGGCACCTCGGCCTGCCCGCCGTACCATCTGGTTTTTATCGTAGGCGGCACGAGCGCGGAAGCGTGCATGAAGACACTGAAACTGGCCTCGGCGAAATATCTCGACGCCCTGCCGGTGACCGGCAACGAGCACGGTCGCGCCTTCCGGGATCTCGCGATGGAGGAGCGGGTGCTGCAAATTGCACGGGCCACGGGAATCGGCGCGCAGTTCGGCGGAAAATATTTTGCCCTCGACGTGCGGGTCATCCGGCTGCCGCGCCACGGTGCCAGCTGCCCGGTGGCCATGGGCGTTTCGTGCAGCGCGGATCGCAATATCAAGGGAAAGATCACGCGGGACGGAATCTTCCTCGAAAAAATGGAGCCGAACCCCGGACGCTTCATCCCCGCGGCCCGCCGCCTCTGGAAGGACGACCGAATCGTCCGCGTCGATCTCGACCGTCCCATGCGCGAGATTCTCGCCGAACTCTCGAAACACCCGGTGACGACCCGGGTGTCGTTGACCGGAACCTTAATCGTCGCGCGCGACATCGCCCATGCCAAACTGAAGGAACGCATCGATGCCGGCCAGGGCCTGCCGCAGTACTTGAAGGACCATCCGGTCTACTATGCCGGCCCGGCGAAGACGCCCACGGGATACGCGTCGGGATCATTCGGCCCGACCACTGCCGGCCGGATGGATAGCTATGTTGATCTCTTTCAATCGCATGGCGGTTCGCTGGTGATGCTGGCCAAGGGCAACCGCGGCATGCCCGTGACGAACGCCTGCAAGAAATACGGCGGATTTTATCTCGGCAGCATCGGCGGGCCCGCGGCAATCCTCGCCAAGGAAAACATCCGGCACGTTGAGGTGCTCGAATATCCCGAGCTGGGAATGGAGGCCGTCTGGAAAATCGACGTGCAGGATTTTCCGGCCTTCATTTTGGTCGATGACAAGGGCAACGATTTCTTCGTGAATGGTTGCGGCGCCTGCCTGTCAGCGAAGCACTGAAGCAATCCCGCCCGTCCCCCGCTGGCTCCTGGTTCCGCGGCCGAAGGCCGCTGTCCCTTCCTACGCCACCACCGTCACGATGACGTTGCGCGAGTGCGGAGCCCGACGGTGTTCCCAGAGAAAGATTCCCTGCCACGTGCCAAGCAGCATTCGCCCCGCGGCCACTGGAACGGTTTCGCTCGTCCGGGTGAGCGCCATCTTGATGTGGCTGGGCATGTCGTCGGGGCCTTCGAGCGTGTGTTCGAAGTTTGCGTCGTCCTCCCGCACCAGACGATTCAACCACCCCTCCAGGTCCCGTCGCGCCGACGGATCCGCGTTTTCCATGGTCACGAGCGAACAACTGGTGTGCTGGCAGAAAACCGACACCAGGCCGCACTCGACGCCGCTGCCCGCAACCTCCCGGGCGACGGCGGCGGTGATCTCGTAAGTCCCTTGGCCCCGGGTCGGGATGGTCAGCGTCGCTTGATGGACGGGCATGGGAGCAGAGCAGATACGTGGGGCGACAGGTTCGGAAAAAAGAAACCCCGCAGAAAGCGGGGTTTTGCGAAAGCACCGTCGAGGCTGCGTCAGAACTTCACGTTCACTCCGGCACCCCGGGCACCGAAGCGATGAATCTGGTCGTAAAGCTGATCCTCGGAGAGGCGGCTGGCGGCCCGTTCGGTGGTGCGCATCGCGTTCTCGACCGTGGTCATCGAAACCATCGCCAAGAGAATCCGGGAGCCGCGGCGCTCGCTTGGCGTGGAAATCTGCTGAAGCGGTTCAATCGCGGCGCGGGAGGGCAGCGTCCGGGTCTCGAAGGGGCTGCTCTGGCTCAACCGGCTGCGCGAGATGACGGGCTCCGCCGCGGCCGTCGCGGCCAACGCGGAATCGACGAAGCGCGGGAGCCGCGTCGCGCCGGTTTCCTCCGGCTGCCAAAGCGCCACTCCCATCAAGGGAATCATCCGGGAGAATTCGCCCGGGTTGGGCGCGGCCACCGCCGTCGGGGAAACAATGTCTTGGGCCTGCGACTGTGTTAATACTTCAGCCGCAGTCGAACCTGCCGAAACCAATCCCACCGCGTCACTTTCAACTCGGATCGGCGTCGACACGGCGGCTGGCACAGGCACTGACATGACAACCGCGGGCGCCGATTCCGCATCTGTCGCCGAGACCGAGGGTTGATTGACCCGGACTGAAACAAACGTGACCGCGAGAACTGTCGCCGCTCCGAGCGGAAGATGATAGCGGCCAAAACTCGAAAAAATACGCGACAGATCCTGCCACCAAGGACGCCGGCCAACCAGAGCAGCCAGCTGCTTCGCCCGCAATTGACGGTCAAATTCTTCCCAGAACTCACCCCGGGGACGTTCGGCACGTTTTAGACGCAAAAGATCTTCGACCGAAATGGCGCGCTTGTTCTCGTGCTTCATCGGCGGATGTAGGGCTGCAATTCCGACTGCAGCAGCTGCTTTGCGTAATGCAGGCGGGATCTCACAGTGCCGACAGAACAGTTCATGACCTGCGCGATCTCATGGTGGCCAAGGCCTTCGATTTCGAATAATGTAACCACAGTACGATGCTTGATAGACAGCTTTTGCATCGCATCGTTCAATTTTTCCTGCAGTTCGTGAACGAATGTATCGCGATCCGCGCCGGTCTTATCTGTCAGCGCGGCAATAACTTCCTTCGAGATCGGTTCGTCTGAATCGAGATTCTCAAGGCTGAAGAAAGATCGCAGCCGGGCCTTGCGAAGGTGGCTCAGGGTCGAGTTGACCGCGATCCGGTATAACCAGGTAAAGAACGATGATTGGCCGCCAAAGCGGTGGATCGACTGGAAAGCCTTGATGAAGGCGTCCTGAGTCAAATCCGCCGCGTCCTCCCGATTCGATGTCATGTTATAGAGGATACCGTAGACTCGCTCGCGATACTTGAGGATCAAGTGATCGAAGGCGGCGACATCCCCCGCCTGCACCCGACGCACGACATCGAGGTCGGCATCCGCCTCCTGTTGGCGCTCCGGCGACGCGACAAGCGTCTTGCCCAGAACTTTGGTCGCTTCGATCACGCCGAAACAGGATTGCATCGCGGGCTCGGGCGCAAATCGAAAACGCGTCGAAAAGCACATTCCGCGCGAATTTCCCGGTTGGCCGGTCGCTGGGCCGCGAAGCAGCGCTGCGCCGGAGCCGATCTTCACCGCCAGCCTGCCCGGTGCCCGAGTCTCAGGGTGATCGCTTCAACCCGGCAACTTGAGCCTGCAAAATCTCACCCAGCCCGAGCAACAGGGGTGTCGGGGCGAGATGCGGCCACGGACGCAGCGCCGCGCAGGCCGCGTCGACTTGGGTCTGCACGGCTCCCGCCACCTCGGCAAACACCCCGAGTTCCCCCATTTGCCGGAGTCGCAGCGCCAGCTGGGGCGGGCGTTCGCCGGTGATTTCGCGATTGAGCATGGCCGCCTCGGCGGCCGGCAAGCGCTCGAGCAGGGCCAGCAGCGGCAGCGTGAGTTTGCCGCTCGCGAGATCCGTGCCGAGCGTCTTGCCAATGCGCCGCTCCTCGCCGAAAAAATCGACCAGGTCATCAAAAATTTGATACGCGATGCCCAGGTGCCGGCCAAAGCGGCTGGCCGCTGCGACATATTCCGGTTCGAGGTCCCCGAGGCGGGCGCCCAGGAAGCACGAGACGCGAAAAAGTTCGGCGGTCTTCAGGTCGACGATGCGCTGATAGTCGGCGCGAGTGACCTCGGTCGAACCCCGGCGCAGGGTCTGCACGATCTCCCCGGCGCAAACCCGGCGCGTGGAATCCGACACTGCGGCGCAGACTTCATTGGTGGGGAACTGCGTCGCGAGGTGCAGTGCATGGGCAAAGAGCGCATCCCCGAGCAGCACCGCGGCGGTCGGACCGTACTGGCGCGAAGCGGTGCGACGGCTGCGGCGAAGGTCGGCCTCGTCCATGATGTCGTCGTGCACCAGGGTGGCAAGGTGCACGAGTTCCACGACGGCGGCGACGCGCACCAGGTCGGGGGGAACCACCCCCGGTCCGCGCCATCCGCTGAGGAAAACCAAGGCGGGGCGGATGCGTTTACCGGAGGTGTCGATGCAATATCCGACCATGGAGCGGATTTCCGGCTCGAACGCGCCCAGTTGGCCGTGCAGGAAACGATCGAGTTCGGCGAGGTGCGCAGCAAGCAGCGCGAAAACACCGGCAAACGCGTGTGGTTTGGCCACCACTGGCCCCGCCGCCGTTCCGGGCAGGGTGGATGCGGCGGCCCATTCGGCGGACTGCGGGTATGCGCTGCTCATGGCGGCAGGAAATTAGGACCCCAATCGGAAATGACCAATCAATAGTCACGGATTTTACTGCGCAAAGTCCCCCGAATCGATTACGTACGCCGGCCACCCCCGGCGGTTGCCGATCCACCCGTGCATCATCCCATCCTGCTCATCCTTTTGACCGTCGCCGGCGCCTACGGGGCGAAACTCTGGCGCGATGACGTCCGCGCGGCCAGTGCTGGACGCCCCCACCCTCACCCGCTGCCCGGCGCCACGCTGGCCCCGGCGCGCGCAACCGTGATTGCCATCGTCGGAGCGCTGGGATTGCTGGCCGCCGAGACCGCCGGGGAGATCTCCCTGGGTGTCGCGGCGGAGCAATCACGGATGACGTGGCTGCTGGCGCTCTATGCCATCGGCGGGGCTCCAGTCCTGGAGGAGCTGATTTTTCGCGGCTGGCTTGTAGTTGAAAATCGGGGACGCGCCGTCCTCTGGTTGGGCGCGGGGGCGGCATCCGTGGCCTTCGCCCTCCTGCATCCATTTCTCTGGGAGTGGGATGACGCCGGCTTTCGGCTGACCCTCACGCGCAAAGGAGCCTGGAGCACGGTGGTCGTGCTGGCCGCCTCGCTGTGGTTCTATACGGCGAGGTTCGCGCCATGGAATCCGCAGCGATCGCTGTTGCCGTGCTTTGCGGCGCACGCGGCAAAGAACGCGGGAGTGGTGGCGATCAAGGCCGCCACCGGTTTCATGGCCGGGCTCTGGTAGAAAAACCCGGCCTGGAGGGATTCGGGTTACGGCACCTCGTAGACCTCAATGAGCGCGACACCGGTGGTCGTACCCGGACCGGTGACCTGTGCGCTGTAGGAACCCGGCGGCAGGTTGAGGAGGATGGCGGCATCTTTGGCACCGACGGCCAGCGGGAAGGCGCCCACCTTGGCGGACGCCTCGATGATGAGGGCCCGATCGTTGCCCATTTCCCAATTGTCGTTTTCACGCACCACGGTGCTCGCGCCTTGCAGCAGCCGCAGCTGCGGATCCGCCAGTACGCCCGGGACACTGAATGGCGCCGCTCCGAGAGTGGGACCGACGGCGCGGATGAGGACCTTCTTGGAGGTGTTGCCTGTAACCACGAAGCCCGCGATGAGCTGGCCCTGGCCCGTGCCGACCACGCCACGCGTGGCGACGTTGGTCACCTTTTGCGTCGAGAACGGCTGGAGGGTGTCGGCGTCGTAGATTTCCACCAGCGCCACACCGGTCGAACCACCGGCACCGCTGACTTGAGCCGTGTAGGAACCCGGTGGCAACGTGGCGAGAATCACCGCATCGAGACTCGTCGGGGCAAGAGCGAAGGCTCCGACCAGATTAGCCGCGGTGCTGATGGCGGTGGCGCCGCCCCAGTTGTCATTGGTGTTCGAGAGCGAGTTGCCGGTGAAGAGCTGAAGGATCGGATCCGCCAGCGCACCCGTGACACCAAAGGCCGAGAGCGACGGACCGATCGCACGGATGAGCACCTGTTTCGGCACGTCGCCCGCCACCACAAATCCGGCGATGAGAATGTCGCCGCCCGCTCCAACTTGTCCGCGAGTTGACAGATTCTTCAGGAAGCCGTCGCTAAACGAAACTCCGGACGAGACGGCGGCCGAAAAAGTCCCCCCGAGTCCGCCGGTCATCGAACCGGTGAGGAAACCGGTGGCCGGATCGGCGCGGCCGATGAAGCGAACACCGGACTGGGTCGTGACGCTAAAGCTGCCCGACGCGGTAAGGGTGCTGGCACCGGCATCGCGGAAGGTGCCGTCTGCCGCATAGACTGCAATCGAGCCATCGGGCCCGACGATGGCGACGAAGGTGCTGTCCGGCCGGCCACTGAGGCCGCCAGTGTAGTAGCCGGAGGCGACACCCGTTCCGGCGCCAAATCCGACGGTGCCAATGAATGTGACCCGCCCGCCGTCGAGCGTGCCCGTTGCACCGGTATCCGTGGCCGTACCCGAGATCAGCGGCCGGCCCAGCGTATCAAATTGCGAGAATCCGCCCGTGACCTCGACCGGCATGCCGGAGAAGAAATAGACGCGGTTGGGGGCCGTGGTGGAGAATCCGATGAAGGTGGCGTTGTTGCCGCGGACACTAATCGCGGCGAATCGTCCGGTTTCGGCGAGTCCGGCGTAGTTTCCGGTATAGGTGATGTCGGCACCCTTGGCCCCGGGGATAATGGCCAGCACCGTAATCTCGCTGGAAACGGTGGCGGCACCGGAGTTGTCGAGCGCCGTCGCGGAAATCCGGTAGATGCCCTCGGCTCCCGGAGTCCAGGTGGTCGTGTAAGGTGCGGTTGTATCGGCGGGGCCAATGGCGAGCCCGTTGGCGAAGAACTGCACACTGGCAATTGTCCCATCAGCATCGTTTGCCGTGGCCGAGAGCACGGTGGAGCCACCGACCCGCGCGGTTGATCCATTGCCAGGCGCCGTGAGAGAAACTGTGGGCGCACGATTGGCGACAACCGAGACCGTAATCGGCGAGGAATTGGTGACGTTGCCCGAACTGTCCAGCGCTTGAGCGGTGACCGAATAGGAACCGGCGGCACTCGGCACCCAGGCGGTGTTGTAGGGGATGGCCGTCGCCGTACCGACCACGTTGCCGTTGGCGATAAAGCGCACCGACGCAACCGTGCCATCGGCATCCGCGGCCATAGCGGTAAGGTTGACGGTCGCACCGCCATTGACACTGGTGCCGCTCTGCGGGCTCGTGATCGCCACCGTCGGCGCCGCGTTGCCGCTGATGGTGATGTTCATCGTGGCTGAGCTCGATGACGAGAGCCCCGCGCTGTCGGTCGCGATGGCCAGCAGACTGTAGAGCCCTGGCGCATTCGGCGTCCAGATGGCCGAATACGGCGAAACATTGTCGGGAGTGCCGAGACTCGTACCATTCACGAAGAACTGCACCTGCGCGATCGGGCCATTGCCACCGCTCGGGGCGGCGGCGAACGGAATCGCATTACCGACGCCGTAGAGCGTGCCCACGACGGGATTGGTAATCGTAACGGCCGGAGCTGCGGTTGCGGTGATACCCACGTTTACCGGCCCGGCGGTGGCCACATTGCCCACATTGTCGGTCGCTTGCGCCGTGATCGCAAAAGTACCGGCGAGAGTCGGACGCCAGCTGACATTAAACGGCGCCGAGGTCGTCGTGCCGATCGCGAGCCCGTTGGCGAAGAACTGGACGCTGGCGATGGAACCATCGGAGTCGTTGGCATTGGCCGCGACGAGCACGAGATTGCCAAGGCTATAGCTGCCTGTCGCGGGACTGGTCAGCGCGATGGTCGGCGCGGCGTTGGCCCCGATCGTGACGGTGATGGCCGAACTGGTCGTGACGTTGCCATTGTTATCGGTCGCCTGCGCGGAGAGCGAATAGACACCCACGGAGTTGGCGGTCCACACGACACTGTAGGGTGAGACCGTGTCGGCGGCGCCGAGTGGCACGCCATTGACGAAGAACCGCACCTCGGCGATGGAGCCGTCGGAATCGGCGGCGTTCGCGGCCACCGTCAGCGGTGTGCCGACCGTGTAGGAACTGCCCGTAGCCGGATTGGTGAGGGACACCGTCGGCGCGGCAGAGGCCCCGACCGTGACAGCCACAACGGCGGAGTCGGTGATGTTGCCGAGGTTGTCGGTGGCCCGCGCAGTCAGGGTGTAGGATCCGATGGCACCAGGGGTCCACGGTGCGGAATACGGGAAGGTCGTGTCGGTGGAGAGCGGAGCGCCGTTAAGGAAGAATTGCACGCTCGCGATGAAGCCGGTCGAGGAAGTGGCCGTTGCTGTGATGGTCTGCGGAGCGTTCACCCCCAGCACCGCACCGCTGGCCGGAGCTGAAATGGCAACACTCGGGGCCGTGCCGCCACTAACGGAGACGTTTACCGCCGCACTCGTCACAACATTACCACCGTTATCCGTGGCACGGGCCGTGAGAACATAGCTGCCCGTGGCTCCAGGAGTGAAGGCGAAGTTGTACGGGAACACCGTATCGACACCGAGGGAGACGCCACTGGAGAAGAACTCGACCTGCGCAATCGTACCGTCGGCGTCGGTGGCCGTGGCCGTGATGAGCGTGGCAACTCCAACCGGGAGCGAGGCTCCGGCGGCAGGAGCGGTCAGCGACACCGCGGGCGCACCAATGCTGATGCCGGCGACCGTGACACTCACCGGAACACTCACCGAGCGATTGCCCTGCGAATCCGTGGCGATAGCGGTAAGCGACACCGCACCGAGACCGCCGGGCGTCCAAGTGAAATTGTAGGGGAACGTGCTGTCGCTGCCGAGCGTCACGTTGTTGGCAAACAACTCGACACTGGAAATTGTGCCGTTGGCCGCAGCGGCGTTGACGACGACTGATTGCGGAGTACCAGCGGTAACGGTACTGCCGGACAGCGGAGTGGAAATTGCGACCGTAGGCACATTGCCGCCGGCAACCGTCACGGTGGTGACCGCCGAATCTGTGGCGGTGCCAAAATTGTCAGTCGCCTTCGCCGTCAGAGCAAAGATGCCGGGGGTGAGCGGAGTCCAGGCCGCGCTGAAGGGGAAGATGGTGTCCGACGTGAGCGCCACGCCATTCACGAAGAAATCCACCTTGGTGACAGTACCGGTCGTGGTGGTGGCTGTGGCCGCGATGGTCTGCGGCGTGTTGACCGCGAGGGTCGCGCCGGCAGCTGGACCCGTGATGGTCACGATGGCGGGAGGGGTGGTGACGGCGACGTTGACGGCAGCTGAAACCGTTGAGGTGCCGTTGCTATCCGTGGCCCTGGCGGTGAGGGCAAAGGCACCGCCCGTGGTCGGCAGCCAGCTCACCGAATATGGCGTAACCACCGACGTGCCAATCGAGACGCCATTCGCGAAGAATTGCACACTCGTAACGGTCGTGCCGGCCGCCACCGGTACGGCGGTCGCCGTAACAGTTGTCGGTGTTCCAACGACGATGGTGCTCCCACCCAACGGGGCGGTTAGCAAGACGGTCGGCCCGGGCTGCGAGACGACATTCACCGCGGAAACGGGAGTGGTGAAAGTGTTACCCAAGCTGTCGGTCGCAACCACGGTGAATTGCAGACCGATGCCCACGGCGGCCGGAGTGTACGAGACACTGTACGGGAAAGTCGTATCGACTCCCTGCGAAACTCCGTTCACGCGGAATTCCACCCTCGAAATCGTCGCCGGAGCCACCGCCGTCGCCGTCGCGGTAAGGGTCGTGGCAACACCCACCGTGAGACTGGCTCCCGCAGATGGGCTCGTGAGCGCGGCCGTCGGAGGCGTGCCCGGCGTAACTGTGACCGCCACACCGTTCGAAGTTCCGGGAATGGAGTTGTCGTCGGTGGCGACCGCCGTGAGCGTCACCGCCCCTGGTGCCGTGGGCGTCCAATTGACGCTGTACGGAAACGTCGTATCCGGTCCGCCAATATCAACGCCATTGGCCTTGAACTGTACGCTAACAATCGTTCTGTTGGCCGCCGGCACGACCGTCGCGTCGACCTGCTGGACGACATTGACCGGAAGACTGGCCAGGGCCGCCGGGCCGGTTATCGTCACCGTGGGGGCATTCGACGCGATGGTCGTAAACGTGACACTGGCACTCGTATTCACGTTTCCGGCGTTGTCCACCGCCACCGCGGTGACGATATACGAGCCGATTGACGTGGGGGTGAACGGAATAGTATAGGGGAAAGCACTGTCCGAACCCACCTGCGTGCCGTTCACCAAGAAGTCGACCCGCGCAATCGTTCCATCGGTGTCGGACGCATTGGCGGTCAGCGTCACGGTGGCCGGAGGTGTGGTTCCAATGGACACCACGGCGCCAGCGGACGGTGACGTCAGACCGACGGTGGGCGCAACGGGGCTGGTAGCCGCGGTGACGGCGATATCCACAGGCGCAGACGAGACGATGTTGGCACCGGCCGTGGCCACGGCGACGAGCCGGTGGGTTCCAGGGGTCGAAGGTGTCCAGTCGAAGGAGAACGGTGAAGTGTTGTCGGTGCCGAGCAGCGCGCCGTTGTCAAAGAACTGGACGGAGGTGACCGCCACCGAGGAGACGCCGGCGACGATCGGAACGGTCGAACGGGTGGTGAGCGCCGCCCCGGCCAAGGGGTTCGTGATGGTAACCGTGGGAACCACTCCGCTCGCGGCGGAAATCGTCACGCTGATGGCCGCACTGGTGGTCGCATTGAAGTCGCTGTCCACCGCGATGGCGGTAATCGCGTAGGTCGCGGCGGCCGACGGAGTCCAGACGGTAGTATAAGGCGAACTCGCGAGGAGCCCCCCAACCACTTGTCCGTCGACCAAAAAGCGGACGCTCGAGACGGAGCCATTCGAGTCGCTCGCGTTGGCAAAGAGCACCACCGGGGTGCCGGCCGTGTACGTCGCACCACCAAGCGGGCTGGAGATACTCACCGAGGGTCCCGCGTTGCCGGTCGCCGTCACGGTGATCACGGACGAAGCGACGGCTTGGTTGCCGTTGGAATCCGTCGCCGTGGCCGTGAGAGTGTAAGCGCCAACCGCCGTCGGGGTCCACGTGGTCGCATAGGGGAAGGTCGTATCGGCCGCGAGCACGGTGGTGATTCCACCCGTGACCACCCGGAAATCAACGGTGGCAATCGAACCCGTGGCCGCCGTCGCCGTCGCCGTGACACTCTGGGCGACGTTGACCGGGATCGCGGAGCCGGAACCCGGAGAAGAGATCGCCACCGCCGGAGCATTTCCGGCCGAGACGGTAATGGTCACCGGCGCCGAGGTGGTGCCGGCCCCCAGATCGTCCGTCGCCCTCGCGGTAATCGCGATGCTGCCGGCGATCGCCGAGGTAAAATTAATCGTGTACGGCGCCGCGGTGATGGGCGTTCCAATCGCCGTTCCATTGGCGAAGAATTGCACGCTGGCAATCGTACCGTCGCTGTCGGCCGCAGTGGCGGTCACGGCCGTCGCCACGCCGACTCCCAAGGTCGCGGGTGCCGTCACGGTCACGGTCGGCGCCACATTGGTGTCGACTGTCACACTCACGGCCGTACTGGTGGTGAAGTTGCCGGCGGTATCGGTGGCGACAGCCGTCAGGCTATAGGTGCCACGCGCCGTGGGCGTCCAAGTCGCAGCATAGGGAAACGTTGTGTCGGGCGCACCGACGGCCACGCCATTGGCGAAGAATTGCACATTGGCGATGGTGGCACCGGCGGTGGTGGCCGCAGCGGTGGCCGTGACGGAGGCAGAGGACCCGACCGCGACAACCGCATTATTGGCCGGCGCCGTGATGCTGACGGTCGGCACGGTGCCGCTTGTGACCACGCCGGTGACCGCAGCCGAGGTCGTGCTGTTGCCGACGCTGTCGATCGCCACGGCGGTGAGGGTGAAATTGCCGACGGCGGTGGGGGACCAAACCGCGGTGTACGGGAAGCTCGCATCGGCGGCGCCGAGCGCAACGCCGTTCACGAAGAACTGGACGCTCGCGATCGTACCGTTGGGGGAAGTGGCGGCGGCGGAGAGCGTCTGCGATGTATTGACGAGTACACTACCAGCCAGGGGAGTGATGGTGACCGTGGGCGGCGAACCCGCCCGCACGTTGATCGCGGCCGAGGTCGTCTGGATGCCGTTGCTGTCGGTGGCGACGGCGGTCAGGGCAAAGTTACCCGCGGTCGTCGGAGTCCACGCCATGGTGTAGGGCGCGGTGACATCGGTGCCGACCGAGACGTTGTTGGCGAAGAACTGCACGCTCGCGATGGTCGCGCCCGGGTTGGAGGCCGCAGCCGTGGCCGTGATCGTGGTGGCCACATTGACCGAGAGGAGAGCGCCGGCCGCCGGCGCCGTGATACCGACGCTAGGCGCGGCGTTGACGGTCAGGGCGATGTTGGACGAGACACCCAGGTTGCCAAAGCTGTCGGTGACCAGCGCGGTGAGAGTGTAGGATCCGGTGGCGGCCGGGGTCCACGTTGTGCCGTAGGGGAAGGTGGTGTCGGTGCCGACGCTGACGCCGTTGACAAAGAACTGGACGCTGGCGACCACGCCATTGGTCGTGGTCGCGCTCGCGGTGACTGGAACGGCGTTGTTCACGAGGACGGAGGTTCCCGTGCCGGGGCTCGTAATGGTGACAGTGGGCGGCGTACCGGGAGCACCGACGGCGTTGATGCGACGATCATGCAGGAAGATGTCGCGGAAGGCATTCGAATCAGGCGACGTGCGGTTAGTGGCGCCATGGACCAGACCGGCGGTGTTTTCGGCATCGGACGGCAACGCGACCCAACGGCCGTCATCGCTGATCACCGGATAGATATCGGAAGCCGAGGTGCTCGGAGTGCCGAGAAGACTGAGCGTCTGGTAGCCGAAGCGGTTTACGCTGACGAGCGTGGTCGAGCGGTCGGTGGGGCCGGTCTCGTCGAAAATGCCATCGGCATCGAAATCGCGGTCATGCACAAAAACGTCGACCGCGCTGTTCGAATCGACTGCGGGAGTGGCGACGCGGCCATCGGCATCGCCGGTGGCGAGATTGTTGGCGAGCGAGGCAAACGTCACATAGCGGCCGGTGGAGCTGATGCTCGGATTGATGCTGCCGAGTTTGAGGCCGGCGGCGGAAGGATCGGTGGCCTCGACGCCGGCGCTCGAAACGCTGACCCGCACGGTCGTGGCGGCGACGCGGTCATAGACGAAAATATCGGACACGCCGTTGGAATCTCCCGCGACCAAGTTTGTCGCCTCGGAACCGAAAGCGATGTAGCGACCGTCGGTGGCCACCCCCGGATTGCGATTGATCGACGGCGCGCGGCTCGCGCCGTTGCCGGCAACGCCGCCGGAGGAAACGCTGACGCGGATGGTCGAGCCACCGGTGACATCGCGCAGGAAGATGTCGCGCACACCGTTGACGTCGCCGGCCACAAGGTTGGTGGCGTCGGACGCAAAGGCCACAAACTGGCCGTCGCCGCTCACTGTCGCCTGCAAACTGTTGCCGTTGGCAATAACTCCACCGGAAGTCTGGGAAACGAGAACCGTTGTACCCGTGGTGCGATCACGACGATAGATGTGTGTGACACCGGACGCGACAACCGGCGTGGCGACGAGGTTGGTCGCGGTGGATTCGAAGACGACATAACGGCCATCCGAACTGATCGCGGGCTTGAAATTCGAGCCGTTCGCCTGGCCAAGGGAGCTGTCGACGCTTTCGCGCGAGATGGCACCAGTCAATGTATTGACCACAAAGATGTCGCTGAATCCATTAGTGTCACCCAGCACGAGGTTGGTCGCCTCGGAGGAGAACGCCACAAACCCGCCGTCGGATGAAATCGCCGGCTGGTTCGAGGGCCCGTTGGCCTGCTGGCCTTGCAGCGACAGATTGATACGGCGGACCAACGAGGTCTGGCTATCGAAGAGGAAGATGTCCCGCGTTGTGTTGCTGTCGCCCGTACCGAGAGTCGTCGAGTCAGAGGCGAAGGCGACGTAACGCCCGGAGCCCGAGATGGCGGGATTGTCGCTGAAGCCATTGCTGCCCGGGCTCGCCCAGTAGACGGTCGGGAAGTTGGCGGGCAGAATCGAAATCCGCGCGGCGTCGGTCTCGTTGAACCACGTGTTGTTGCCGTTGAGCGACAAATCGTTGTCCACCGTCTCCGACACGCGGTTGAGCGAGTCGATCCTGGCCATCACATAGAACGAGCCAACGTAATTGCCGGGGAGAAGCTGATTCCAGCTGATCGTCGTATTGGTGCCATTGGCCAAAATCGTGGAACTGAGATCGTGGGAAGTGAGCAAGAAGTCATCACTGTCTCCGAAGGTGGGATTGCTCGACAGGATGACCTCGATGCGCGCAAACGAGCCGTCGCCATTGATCGACGGCACATACGGCACATTGTTCACTCCGCCGGGACTCGTGACGGGATTGTTGTACGAGACCGTCATCGCGATGATGTCGCCACCCTTGTAGGCTGTGCCTGCGGGATAGGTGAGGGCGGTAATAACCAAGTCGGGCTTGCCGGTGACCGTGAGGGCCGCGAGTGACGAGGAAAACGAGGCGGGAGTTCCCACGGTGACACCACTGCCGGTGGCACTCACGAGGGTGGCAGAGATCTTGTATCCACCGGCCTGCGTTGTCGAAGTCGGAACGGTGGTGTTGACGGTCACGGTGCCGGTGCCGTCCTTCCCGGGAACGGCGGTGCTCACCGAGCCGGTGATTCCATTGCGGGTGAAGGTATCGCCGGTGACCGCATGGGTGAACGTCAGGTTAAACGTCGCGGTGCCGCCGACCGCCCATTGATTCGCCGGCGTCGCCGTCGGGACGATATTGTTGGAGACGTTGTCGACGACGTTGGTGAAGCTGGCGTTGACCACGCTGACCGCGACCGCGATTGACTCGCCAGGCTTGGCGCCCGCCGGGCTCACAGAAGCACCGGAAACGCTGATTGACGGCGCCGCCGCCGAGTAGATTTTGATCGAGGCGGAGGTCGTGGTGTTGCCGAGATTGTCCGTGGCGACCGCGGTGACATTAAAATTACCGACGACACCAGGCGTCCACGAAACGGAATACGGAGAGGTGAGCGCCGTGCCGACGGTCACGCCGTTGGCGACAAACCTCACGCTCGCAATCGAGCCGTCCGCATCGGTCGCGGTCGCCGTAAGCGTCGTGGCCTGCGTATTGTTGACCGGCGTCAAATCGAGCGGTGCCGTGATGGTGACCACGGGAGGCTGTCCGGTGGCGACGGAAACCGTCACGCTGGAGGAAGTGACCACATTGCCTTGATTGTCTGTCGCCCGCGCCGTGAGGACGACGCTTCCGTTGGCCGTGGGAGTCCAGGTCACCGAGTAAGGCGCAACCGTATCGGTGCCGATCGCGGTGCCGTCGGCGAAGAACTGCACGCTGGCGATCGTGCCGTCGGCATCGGCGGCGTTGGCCGTGACGGCGACCGCCGTGCTCCGGTTCACCGTGCTGCCCGAAGTCGGAGCGGTAATCGACACGGTGGGCGGCGTTCCGAGGGTGACCGTGACAGCCACGCTCGCAGAGGTCGACTGTAGCCCGAGACTGTCGGTCGCCACTGCGGTCAGAGTGACACTTCCCGCCGTCGTCGGCGTCCACGCGACGCTGTACGGTGAGGTGGCGTCGGTGCCAAGCGACACTCCGCTGGCGAAGAACTGCACGCTGGCAATCGTCGCAGCGCCAATTGGCGTGGCGCTCGCCGTAATCGTCGTGGCTCCTGTGACAGTGGTGCCGGCGGTTGGGCTCGTCACACTGACGGACGGGGCGGCGGCCGGATCGATCACCGAAACTGTAATGGCCGCCGACGTCGTCTGATTTCCAACCGTGTCCGTCGCGAGCGCAGTCAGCAAATAAGTACCGAGTGCCGTCGGCGTCCAACTTGCGGTGTAGGGGAACACCGTATCAGTCCCCTGCGACAGGCCATTGGCGAAAAATTGCACGCTTGCGATGGTGCCAGTGTTGGCGGTCGCGGTGGCGGTGAGGGTGGTCGCAGCGTTGACTGAAACGTTCGACGCGGCAGTTGGGGCGGTGACGCTCACGGTGGGAGCCGTGCCGGAGGTGACGCTCACACTGATCGCGGCTGACGTCGTCAGGTTGCCGAGGTTGTCGCGCGCCACGGCGCGCAACGCATACGTGCCGGGCGAGGTCGGGGTCCACGTCCCGGTGTACGGGAACGTGGTGTCAACGCCCACGCTGGCGCCGTTCACAAAGAACTCCACCTGGCTGATCGATCCTGCCGCGGAAGCGGCGGTGGCGGTGAGGGTCCGCGTGGTATTCACCGCCAGGGTGGCGGCGGCGGCGGGGCTCGTAACGGCCACGGTCGGCGCGGCGATGTTGGTTACGGTGACAGTAATCGGCGCCGAAATGGTCCGATTTCCGGCTGCGTCAGACGCAGCGGCCGTGAACACATAGGTGCCAGCCGCCGCAGGCGTCCAGGTAAAGTTGTAGAACGGTATGCCACCCTGGCCGACTGATGGTGTTTGAATCGAGGTGAGTGCAACCCCGTTGGCAAAGTACTCCACGCCCACGACAACCCCACTGCCCAGCGCGGCGGAGCTCGAAAGGCTGATGGCACTGCCGACCGTGTAAGTGTCGCCAGTGGTCGGACTGGAGATGCTGACGGACGGCGCACCGGCGTTGGAGGCCGAGACGGTGACCGTCGCACTCGTCGTCCGGTTGCCGTTGTTGTCGACCGCGACAGCGGTCAGCACATAATCGCCCGCGCTGAGCGGCGTGAACGACCCGCGATACAAGCCGGTGGTATCGACTCCGACGGAGCTGCCATTGGCGAAGAACTCGACGAACGAGATCGTTCCGTCGGAGTCAGCAGCGGTGGCGGAAATGGTGGTCGGAAATCCCACCACCACCGCAGCTCCGGCGGCAGGAGAAGAAATGCTCACGGTCGGGAAGGTCGTGCTGATCGTCGCAACCGTGATGGAGACCGATGCGCTCGTCGCCCGGTTGCCGGCCGAATCGGTGGCGATGGCGGTGAGCACATGCGTGCCGGTCGCAGTCGGTGTCCAGCTGGCGTTGTAGGGATACGTCACATCAGCGCCGAGCGACGTGCCGTTGTCGAAGAATTCAACCTGGGTGATGGTGCCGGTGACCGCCGTGGCGGAGACGACGATGGTCTGGGTGGAGTTTGCGAGTATCGTCGATCCGGTGGCGGGTGAAGCGATTGCGACCGTCGGGGCATTGCCGCCCGTGACGGTGACCGTGTTGGTCGACGAAGTCGTGGTGGCACCGAGGTTATCGGTGACGACGGCGGTGAGGGAGTAGCTGCCTGCCAGCGTCGGAGTCCACGTGGCGGTATAAGCCGAAGTCGTGTCGGTCCCGATCGAGACGCCGTTCACGAGAAACTGCACACTCGCAATCGTGCCATCGGTGTCGGCGACGACCGCGGTCACCGTGTTCACCGAACCCACCCCAACGGAGGCGCCGCCGGCCGGCGTCAGCGACGTAAAGGACGGCGACGCGTTCGCAGCCACGGTCGCACTCACGGCGGAGCTGGTGGCCTGATTGCCGGCGGTGTCGATCGCGAGCGCCGTGAGCGAAATCGTGCCATTGGCCGTCGGCGTCCATGTCGCCGTGTACGGGAAGGTGGTATCCGTTCCGAGCGATACGCCATTGGCAAAGAACTGCACGCTGGCAATCGTGCCGGTGGCGGCGGTGGCGGTGGCGGTGAGTGTGTTGGTCGAGCCATTGGCCACGGCGGCGCCGGCCGACGGCGAGGTGACACTGACCGACGGCGCGTTGCCGCCGGACACGGTGACGGAAATGGTCGCCGAGGTCGTGGTGGCACCGAGATTGTCCGTCGCGATCGCGGTCAGGGAGATCGCCCCAGCCACCGTCGGAGTCCACGTGACCGAATACGGGAACGTGGTATCGGTGCCGACCGCGACGCCGTTGGCGAGGAACTGCACGCTGACGATCGTGCCGTCGGCGTCGGTTGCCGTGGCGGAAAACGTGTTGCTCGAACCCACGCCGACCGTGGCACCGGTAAGCGGCGCGCCGATCGTGACCGCAGGTGATTGGTTGGCGGCGACCGTAACCGTGGTGGCGGAACTTGTCGCCGAATTCCCCGCAGTGTCAGTCGCGGTGGCGGTGAGCGAGTAGGTGCCGTTGGCCGTCGGGGTGAAGGTCGCGGTGTACGGGAAGGAAGTGTCGGCCGCGCCCAGCGAGACCCCGTTGGCAAAGAACTGCACGCTCGCAATCGTACCCGTGGCGGCAGTCGCGGTCGCGGTCACCGCGGCGCTCGAATTCACCGCCAGGCTGGAGCCCGTCGTTGGCGCAGAAACGGTCGGAGCGTTGCCGCCGGTCACGGTAATCGTATTCGTCGACGATGTCGTGGTCGCACCGAGGTTGTCGGTAACGACGGCCGTGAGGGAATAGCTGCCCGCCAACGTCGGAGTCCACGTGACGGTGTAAGGCGACGATGGGTCCGTCCCGAGCGAGACCCCGTTGACGAGGAACTGGACACTCGCAATCGTGCCATCGGTATCGGCGACAACCGCCGTCACCGTGTTCGCCGAACCCACCCCAACGGAGGCAAGGTTGGCCGGCGTCAGCGAAGTGAAAGAAGGCGAGACGTTCGCGGCCACCGTCACACTCGCGGCGGAACTGGTGGCTTGGTTACCGGCGGTGTCAGTGGCCACCGCCGTCAGCGAGTAGGTGCCGTTGGCGGTAGGGGCGAAGGTCGCCGTATACGGGAACGTCGTGTCGGTACCGAGGGACCCGCCGTTGGCAAAGAACTGCACGCTCGCGATGGTGCCAGTGACGGGAGTCGCGGTGGCAGTTACCGTGGTGCTGGAATTGACCGCCAGGGCGGAACCGGTGGTCGGCGAGGAAATCGCGACGGACGGTTCGTTGCCGCCTGTTACTGTCACACTGATCGTGGACGAGGTCGTGGTGGCACCCAGGTTGTCGGTTGCGATGGTGGTGAGGGAGTAGCTGCCACGAATCGTCGGCGTCCAAGTCGCGGTATAGGGCGAAGTGGTATCAGTGCTCAACGCGGTGCCGTTGATCAGGAACTGGACGCTCGCAATCGATCCGTCGGTATCGGCGGCAGTCGCGGCAATTGTATTCGAAGATCCAACACCGACGGTGGCACCGGTGAGCGGAGCCGTGATGCTGACCGTGGGCGAGGCATTGGAAGCGACCGTCACACTGACCGCCGAACTGGTCGCCTGATTGCCGGCCGTGTCGGTCGCCAGCGCGGTGATCGCATAAGTCCCGTTGGCGGTCGGGGAAAACGTCGCGGAGTAGGGGAACGTGGTGTCGGTACTGATGGCCACGCTGTTGGCGAGGAACTGCACACTCGCAATCGTTCCCGTGGCCGCCGTGGCCGTCGCGGTGAGCGTGGTCGAGGAGTTGACTGCGATTGAAGACCCGGTGGTCGGCGCTGTGACGGTCGCAGTCGGGGCGTTGCCACCGGTCACGGTGACGGTGTTCGTCGATGACGTCGTGGTCACGCCAAGGTTATCGGTCACGGCAGCGGTGATCGTATAGCTGCCCGCAATGGTCGGAACCCATGAAGCGGTGTAGGGCGAACTTGAGTCGGTGCCGAGGGAAACCCCATTCGCGAAGAACTGTACGCTGGCAACGGTGCCGTCGGGGTCAGTGACGACCGCCGTCACGGTGTTCGAAGAACCGACTCCCACGGAAGCCCCGTTGGCAGGAGTGAGGGAGGTGAAGGCCGGCACCTGGTTGGCCGCGACCGTGACGCTTACAGCCGAGCTTGTCGCCTGGTTGCCAGCCGTGTCCGTCGTGAGAGCCGTCAGCGAGTAGGTGCCAGTGGCCGTCGGCAACCATGAGGCCGTGTACGGGAACACCGTGTCCGTACCCAGTGAAACGCTGTTCGCGAAGAACTGCACGCTCGCAATCGTCCCGGTGACCGCGGTCGCCGTGGCCGTAACCGTTGCGGTGGAGTTGACGGCCCAGGATGAACCGGTGGTCGGCGCGTTAATCGTCACGGTGGGTTGGTTGCCACCCGTCACGGTGACCGTGTTGGTCGACGACGTGGTCGTGGCGCCAAGGTTGTCCGTGACAAGCGCCGTGAGCGAATAGCTTCCCGCGAGCGTCGGAGTCCACGTGACGGTGTAAGGCGACGTGGCATCGGTGCCGATCGAGGTGCCGTTCACGAAAAACTGCACACTCGCGATCGTGCCGTCGGTGTCGGCGACAACCGCGGTCACCGTGTTCGCCGATCCCACCCCGACCGAGGCGCCGTTGGCCGGCGTCAGTGAAGTGAAAGATGGCGAGGCGTTCGCCGCGACCGTTACCGCGACCGCCGCGCTCGTCGTCTGGTTCCCGAGTGTATCCGTCGCCATCGCGGTCAGCGAGTGGCTGCCGTTGGCGACCGGCGTAAACGTCGCCGTGTAGGGAAAAGTCGTATCCGAACCCAAGGTCACGCCATTGGCAAAAAACTGCACACTCACGATCGTGCCGGAATTGGCGGTGGCGGTGGCGGTGATTGTGTTGGACGAGCCGTTCGCAATCGCAGCGCCCGCCGACGGCGACGAGATCGCGACACCCGAGGGCGCGGTTCCGGAACTGACCGTCATGGACACAGCCGACGACGTCGTCCGGTTGCCGAGATTGTCGGTGGCGACCGCAAGCAGTGAGAAAATACCGGCGGTGGTCGGCGTCCACGACGCCGTATACGGAAATACGGTGTCGGGACCGAGTGACAAGCCGTTGACAAAGAACTGTACCGTCACCGGTGTGCCATCGGTGGAGTCGGTGGCGGTGGCGGTGATGGTCTGGGTGTTATTAACCGAAATCGTGCCGGCCGACGGCGAGGAGATGCTCACCACCGGCGATGTGCCGGCACTGACCACGACGCTGATGCCCGCGGAAGTGGTCTGCGATCCGAGATTGTCGGTTGCAACGGCAGTCAAAGTATAGGTACCCGCAGCGGTCGGAGTCCACGAAAACGTGAAGGGGGAGGCCGTGGTGGTGCCAAGTAAGGTTCCGTTGGCCAGGAACTGAACACTGGCAATGGAACCGCCCGACGTCGCGGTGGCGGTGATCGTCGTGGCGGAGTTGATTTGAACCGGCGTGGGCGAAGTGATGCTGATCGCGGGCGCTGTGAGGTTGGTGACGGAAACGTTTACGCCGGCGCTCGTGGTTTGATTGCCGCCGTTGTCCGTCGCGACCGCGGTCAACGTATACGTGCCGGTCGCGGTCGGTGTGAACGCAACGCTGTACGGAAAAGTTGTGTCCGTGCCAATGAGCACGTTTGTCGCATAAAACGCCACACTGGCAATCGTACCGGTCGTGTCCGTGGTACTGTCGGCCGCCGTGGCCGAAATCGTCGTCGCGGAGTTGGCGAACAGCGAGGCGCCCGCCGCCGGCGACGAAATGCTGACCGTCGGTGAGTTCGGGCTCACAGCCGAAATCGTGACGTTTACGTTGCTCGAGACGGCCTGATTGCCAAACGAGTCGGTGACCAGCGCGCTCAGCGCAAACGTGCCCACCGCCGTCGGTGTCCAGGTCGCGTTGTAGGGGAACGTCGTATCGGTCGCGAGGCTCGTGCCGTTCACGAAGAACTGCACGCTCGCAATCGTGCCAGCCGGCGCACTCGCGCTGCCGACGAGTGTGAGCGCGCTGTTGACGGGATAAGTCGTGCCCGTGATCGGGCTTGTGATCGAAACGCTCGGCGGAGTGGTCGCGGACGGGAGCGCATTGATCCGGCGGTCGTGCAAGAACACATCGCGGAAGGTATTAGAGTCCGGCGAAGAGCGATTAGTTGCATTGTGCACGATGCCGCCGGTGTTTTCCGCATCCGAGGGAAACGCGACCCAGCGACCGTCGCCACTGATGACCGGATAAACATCCGAAGCCGCGGTGCTGGGCGTACCCAGCAGGCCGCCTGTCTGATAGCCGAAGCGGTTCACACTCGCCATCGTCGTCGCGATATTGCCCCCGGTGCCCAAGGTGCCCGCGCCACTGGTGACGGTACCACCCGAATCACGATCAGCGACGAAAACGTCGAGCGACGTGTTGGCATCGGACGCAACCACGACGGACGGCGCGCTCGTGTAACCCGAGCCGCCGGCGGTCACGGCGATACCTGTGACGAGGCCAGCGGCGCTCACTGTGGCGGTGGCCGTGGCTCCGCTGCCGCCCCCGCCAAAGATAATCACTGAGGGCACGCTCGACTGGCTGTACAGAGTGCCGTTCGCGGTAACCGCGATCGACGAGACGGCGCCCAAGGTCAGCGAGGCCGTGGCGGTCGCGCCGCTTCCTTGGTACTGGCCAACCGAATCTCCGCGGGAGAAATTGGCCACCAGCGACGAAAACGCCAGGTAGCGACCGGTGGAACTGATGCTCGGGTTGATGCTGCCAAGCTGCTGCGCCGTGGTGGCCGAGGGATCGCCGCCCTGCACTCCGTTCGTATCGACGCTGGCCCGGGAAATCGTGGCGGCCACCCGGTCGTAAACGAAGATATCGGATACGCCGTTGGTGTCCGACGCGATCAAATCGGTCGCCACCGAACCGAAGGCAATATAGCGACCGTCGGCGAAGTTGCCAGTGGTCACACCGTTGTTTTGATTGATCGACGGAGCGCGGCTCGAGCCATCGGCCGCGCCGGCACCGGTGTCGAACGAGACCAGCGTCGTGGTAGGGGTGGTAACATCGCGCAAGTAGATGTTGCGAATGCCCGACGTGACCGTCCCGCCCAGGTTGGTCGCATCGGAGGCGAACGCGACGTACTGTCCGCCGCCGCTGATGCTGGCCTGAATGCTGTTACCGTTGCCGGCCGTGCCACCCGTGGTCTGCGAGATCAACACCGTCGAAACGTTGCCCGCGGTATCGAAGGTGCCGCTGCCACTCACGTCGCGGTCGCGCAGGTAAATGTGAGTCACGCCCGCCGTCGTGCCGGCGGCGATCAGGTTGGTCGCGGTCGATTCAAACGCCACATAGCGCCCGGTGGTGCTGATCGCGGGCTTGAAACTGCCGCCGTTGGCCTGCGTGCCGTCGCTGGCCAGACTCATGCGGGCCAGCGTACCCGTCAGGACATTGACCACGTAAATTTCGCTGAAGCCATTGGTGTCGCTCGTAATCAGGTTCGTCGCATCCGAGGAGAAGGCGACATAGGTGCCGTTGCCGGAAATCGCCGGGTTGTTGGAGGCACTGTTCGTCTGGCTGCCTTGCTGCGAGAGGCTGATTTTCCGGACGGTCGCCGTCTGGTTGTCGTAGAGAAAAATGTCGCGCACCCCGTTGGTGTCGCCCGTACCGAGATTCGTCGCATCGGAGGCAAACGCGGTGTAGCGCCCATCGCTCGAAACCGAGGGGTTGTCGCTGAAGGCATTGCCGCTCGCACTGGTCCGGTAGACCGTGGGAAAATTCGTCGGGAGCAGAGTGATGCGCGCGGCATTGTTGTCGGGCGAGTAGTAGATGTTGTTACCATTGTCCGTGAGATCGGCCTCCACCGTTTCCGTGACCCCCGAGTTCGTGTCGATCTTCGCCATCACATAGTATGAGCCGGCGAAATTTCCCGGCAGGAGCTGGTTCCAGTTAATCGTCGTGCTCGTGCTGTTGGCGTTCAGCGGCGCGGACGACGACGCGGTAATGTCGTGCGAGGTCAGCAGGAAGTCGTCTGCATCGCCGAACGTCGGGTTGCTCGAAAGGATGATCTCGATCCGGAAATACGAGGCATTGCTGTTGGTGCTCGAGACGTACGGCACATTGTACGAGCCGTTGGTCGAGGTGCGGTTGGTGTAGCTGACCGTCATCGCGATGACGTCGCCCCCGCGATAGGCGGTGCCGGCGGGATACGTCAGGCCAGTGAGGTCGAAATCGGGCGTGCCCGTGACGGTCAGGACACTCGAGGATGTGAAGGAACCCGAAGCCGTTCCAGCGCTGGCGGCGGAGAGCGTGACGGAGGCATCGTAAACCCCGGCCTGCGACGTGATGGTGGGAATGGTGAAATTCCGGGTGTACGTGCCGGTGCCACCGGCACCGGCGACCGCTGCCGCGCTGGTGAACGCCACCGAACCGGTCGTGATCGTCGCCCCGGTCACCCGATGGGTGAAGGTCACTATGCCGGTGACGGAGCCACCGGCAGCGTGGTCGTCAGCCGGGGTGGCCGCACCGGCATTGGATGCCGAGATTGAGATCACAATCGAGGTATTCGGTGCGACCGAAGACGCGGCGGCGCTGACGCCGGTCGGGCTGATGACGGGTGCCGCCAACGCGGACGCGGCGCTGAGGACCCCGATGGTCGCGGCGAGAAGGAATTGTTGCCAAGGTTTCATGGAGACACCTCGTGGGAAAAAGATTGGGAGCGGTTGCACGTTCATTTCTTCGTCTCCGCCTTAGGGGCAGTTTGGAAGAACGATTTCTTGGCGGCCGGTTTTTCGCTGGAATTTGACTCGCCAATGAACGGATTGGAGCCGTCACGGTGGCCGGGGAGATCCTCGCGGCGGAGGTTGAGCTGGCGGACGCGCTCGGAGTCGAACACCTGCTCGATGGAGGCGCCCTCGGCGCTGATCGTCTTCGCGGTGATGAAGATGATCAGATTGGTCGACTCGACTCGCTTCGAATCGCTCTTGAACAGCCGGCCCAAGAGGGGAATTGAGCCAAGAATGGGAACCTTGTTGTTGCTATCGGAAGAAGAAGCCGTGAGGAGGCCGCCAATGCCCATCGTGAAGCCGTCGCGCAGCGACACCTGGGTGTTCGTTTTACGGGTGTCGATGATCGGAATCGCATTGCCGTTGAAAATCACGTTGTTCAGCGACTGGCTCACTTCCGGGGCCACCATCAGCTTGATGAAACCCCGCGAATTCACCTGCGGCGTGACCTTGAGAATGACGCCGATCGGTTTGAAATCGAAGCCGTTGACCTCGAGATTGCCGGTCTGCTGGTTGTACTGGTAGCGGGGAATGGGGCGTTCCTGGCCCACGTTGATGACGGCCTCGGTGTTGTTGAGCGTGACGATCGTCGGATTGGAGACGATCTTCACCTGGCTCTGCGTCTGCAGCGCGCTCAGGATCAACTTGAACTCGCTCGCGGAGAAGACCGCATTGAGACTGCGGGCCGTGCCGTCGTTGTTCACCAGCGAGGCCAGGTTGTTAAACGCATTGGTGACGCCGTCGGTCACCGCATTGTTTGTGCCGTTGGTCACCGTACTGGTGACGCCAGTCGAGCCTTGGATGGTTGTCGTATTCGTGAGACCGCCACTGGTGCCGGTCGTCGACGTCGAGGCGGCGGTACCGTTGGTCGACGAGACGCTGCCCGTATTGGTCGAACCGGAATTCTGCGAAGCGTTGTTCGTCGTCGTGCTCCCGTCCGTGGTGCCAGTGGAGCCCGTGCGTGTGGTTCCGTCACTCCTGACCCCCGTCGTGCCCCGGGTGCTGTTGAAACCGTCGCTGCCGACCTGCCCGCGATTCTGATTGAATGCGCCGCCCAGGCCGCCGGCCGCAATCTGGAATTTGTCGAGCGAAGACCAGTTCACCCCGATGTTTTTCACATCGCTGTCCGTCACCTCGATGAATTTCGACTCGATCATCACCTGGTCCGTCGCCCGGTCGAGTTGCTCGATAATCGGGCGGATGCGGTTCATCCGCGACGGGCGCTCGGTGATGATAAGGCTGTTGCTGCGCGAATCGACCACGATCTTGCCACCGGCCGCCGCGTCGACCAGCGAGGAGACCGTGGGCAAAATATCGGCGGCCTTGGCGTAGTTGACCAAGAATACGTCCGTGGAGGTGGGTTCCTGCGCGAGGCTTTCGTTGCTGATGATCTTGATGATGTTCCCCTCTTCCTTGTAGGTGTAGCTCACCGGCTGGAGGACGCTTTCGAAAATCTGGCGCCAGGTGACATCGCGCAGCTTGATCGTGGTCTTGCCCTGCAGCGCATCGGGCATGATGATGTTCAATTCAAAAAGGTCCGAGACGTTGCGCAGGATGTTGCGAATGTCCTCATCCGGAAAATCAACCGAGAGCGTGTCGCGGCCCACCGCATCCTTGCCCTTGGAGGCGGCGTCGGCACCAGTAGCGGCGGGCTTCGCCGCGGCGGTGGCTGCGGCCTCGGACGCCGGCTTGTCGGCGAGGGCCGGCGCATTCGCCGGGGAGTCGGCGGCCGGCGCGGGCGTCGTCGGAACGACCGCCGGGGCGGCCGGCGCTTCCACGGCCGGAGTGACGGGCGCCGGTTGCTGGGCTACGATCGGAGCGACTGGCAAGAGTGCCAGCAGGGCAAAACGGAAAATCGGCTGGGGCATGCGTTTCATGTTAGCGGACAGGTTTGATGGGCCGGATGATGTCCTCGCCGCGGTAGCGAAGCGTGAAAGTAGTTTGGTCGATGGCCACGAGTTCGAGCTCGTAATCCTGATTCTCATACCCCGCTGTGAAGCGTGTACCGATTTCCATCGCCTTGATGCCTTTGGGGAAAGTGAGCACGGGCGAGGCTCCTCGCCGAATCATTCCCGTGGGCAGAATCTGTGCAGCCAGGATCTCAAGAATCTTGCGATCCGTCGGCGGCGCCGCTGGCTGGGCAACCGCCGGCGTACCACTCGCCGCCCCACCGGGTCCCGTCGTTTTCGAAACCACTGGGACGTCGGATGGATCCGGTTTGTCGAAATCGACCGGATTGAAGGGCGAAGCAATATCCGCCGGGACCGGATCCGGGGCCTTGCGGCGCGCGAGTCCTTCGGCGGTCTCCAAGGTCGACTGCCGTTTTTGCAGTGGCACCAAATCAGAGGTGATGCGCGCGGCCGCGCCCCAACCCGGGACAGTGACCGACAAGAAAAGGACTCCTACGAACACGGGCAGCGTCTTCATGGTAAACCGAGAAGTTCGAGGTGGTTGATTTGCAGGGTCAGCAGCGCCTTGCGGTTCGTCATGTTGCCGGAGACCGACGCGAGCAACACCCGCGAGTAGTGCGCACCCCCTTCGAGCAAGCGCAGAAAATCAAGAACTTGGGGCAGGCTGCCCTGAACCGACACGGCAAAACCCACCGGGGTGTAGCTGTTCTTGGCCCCTTTGGCCGGGGCGGAGAACGTCATTGGGCGGAACTCGACGAGCTTTACCCCGGTGTCGCTCTCAAGTTTGTAAAAGTACTGGGTGTTGGTGCCGACCTGGCTGGCCCGAATGATGCGCGAGTCGATTTCCTTATTGGCCACCACCAGGGCATCGAGCTGTTCCTTCAGTTTCTCAGAATACTTGAGATTCACGGCCAGACGCTCCGCGTCGGCGATCTTCTGCACCAGTTCAGCCTCAGCCGTCGGGATTTCGTCGCTCCGAAAATAGATCCCCGCCACCAGCAGCAGGCTCAACACGCCACACCCCACGCTGATCGGGTTCTTCTTGAGCAGGGCAATTTGTTCCGCGCTGGTCATTATTTTTTCACCTCCGTCGCCGGCTTCAACTTCAGGCTGAATTCAACCGCCATCCGGCCGGTCGACGGATTGCGGGTGGGCTGGCCCGTCCAAGTAAACTCGCCAAAATTCGAAAGTTCCTTGTCCGCCTTGAGCTGGTCCAGATAGGCCGTCGCGTAACCGCTCGCCTTGACGGCATCTCCCCGCACGGAGAGGCGCAGCGCCATCCCGTCAGCCCGCAGGTCGACGTTGTCGATCGCGATGTTGTTCGGCAGGGTCTCACCCAATCGCATCAACAGGCCGGATACCAACTGCTTCGATTTGACGAACGCCGCCACCTCGTTGATGCGGGCTTCCTCAGTCTGAAATTTTTTGTACTGCGCAATCGCCAGATCGCTTGGCCGCTTGTCGCGATCAATCTTTCGCTGTTCCTCGGCAATCTGGATCTTCACGACCCGCAGCTGCCATTCCTTGAAACCAAAGAAAATCCCCAACGCCAGCGCGAGCGACACCGCGGCGCCGTTGACGAAGAACGCCGTGCGCACGACCTTGATGTCCGGCAATTTTTCATAATTGCGGAAATTCGGGTGCCAGTTCGGCAACGCCGGCGCGGCGGAGGCGTCACTTTTTTTCTTCAGCAGGGACAGCATGGACAGCGTTGTATTGGGCCATGAGGCCGAGGATGCCGAGCCAACGGACGTCCTGCGTGACCTTTACCAAGACCTCCGGGATGGAAATCTGGCGGGACTGAAGCCACGCGGCCGGGTCGATCTTCAAGCTGGGAATACCCAGGGAGGTCGCGATGGCCGCGTCGAGCCAGCCCAGCTTGGGCGAGAGCTGCGTACACAGCACCTGACCGACCGACTGGCCCGTCTGGACTTCGTAGAAACCAATCGAAGACTGCAGTTCCTTGAGCAGCCGCTTCGTCAGCAAAGGCCCCATGCCGGTGAAATCGAAGGTGTTTGAATAAAAAAGCTTTCGCGCCGACTCCTCATCCTTGAGTCCGAGTTCTTTTTGCACGATGGGCACCATCGCATCGAGGCCCTGCGGGATCGGCCGGGAGGCCTCCGCTCCACCCGCGGTCAGGATGAAGGAGTGCGTCGCATCCGCGCCGATTTCGAGGACGAGCGTGGGGCTCTTCGACTTGGCCTGCGCCAGGTAGTCGACCACCCCGCCGAGGACCGCCATGGAGCCAAGTTCCAGGCGTTCGGGGTAGATGCCGCTTTCGAGCAATGACGCCTGGATCGCATTGACGTCTTCCGTCGGCAGTCCGCAAAAAATGACATCCTTTTGCGTGCTCTTGGCCACGTCGTAATCTGACCCGTCGTTCGCATTAAGGATGGCGATGGAATACTTGTCCTGCTCGATGCGGAACTGCTGGGAGCAGAGTTCGGCAAAGTAGCCGGGTTCCTTCGTTCGCTTCAGCTCCAACGAATGCCGCCGCACCAGTCGTTTCGCCGGAAAAATCCCGACGGTCGCATGCAGGTACCCACTGGGACTCTTTTTCGGCTGAATCTGCCGGATCGCCTCCGCCAGCGCCGCCGGGTCGTTCGGCACACACTCCCTCAGGTCTTCCACCTCAAATGGCGCACTCAAGCCCGAGGTCCGGGCAAACATCACCGCATGATCGTTGAATTCGACGAAGAACCCTTTGGCTTTCTTGGAAAAGAGCATGCGTGGTATTCGGCTCTCGTTTAGATGTGGGAGGGCAAGACTAGGGTGTTTTTGCTAGGTGAGCCAGACGTCGATTGTAAAAGCCGCATCGCAAACCGGACGCAAAAGCTTCCGAATCCACCCCGATGTTACAAGATCAAACGTTGGGCATTTGCCGGAGGAACAAACCATTTACTATTTATTCAGCCGCGTCGGTTTTCAGCGGAAATCTCGCCACCGGCGGCCGGGCGGAGCCGCCCTCCTACGCCATCGAAAAACAAGACCCGTCGCCGGTCGGCAACGGGTCTTTGGGTATCAAAATCGAATGAGGGGGATAAACGCGCCGTCTACTTCTGCCACGTACGCTTCTTGTGGCGGTTCGACTTCAAGCGCTTTCGGCGCTTATGCTTGTTCATCTTCAAACGACGTTTCTTTTTCAGGTTACCCATGGTGGTTTAATTTAGCGAACGGTCACCGTGCGCCCCGTCCGATACGCTGTAAAGCCGATTTTACCGCGTTGGGACCGGAACGGATCTTTGCCTGAAAGTGAAGACCAGCTCGCACCGGACCACTTCGGCCGGCACGCCCGTCATCGCGGCGGCCACCCGCCGGTAGGTGTTCAGCTGTGTCTCATGCCTCCTGAGGCCCTCCGCCAGCTGGGTTTCGTCCTCCACCCGGTCGGTCTTGAAATCGTACACGCACACTCCGCTGACCCGACCATCCGCGGCGCGGGACACCACCACCCGGTCAAACACCCCCGTCACCCAGGCGCCATCGAGCACAATTTCAAACGCCCGCTCCCGCCACACTTCTCCCCCGGGTGGCTGCTGCCAGACGCCCGCCAACGCCGGAGCCTGCAGACACGCGACCGCTTCGTTGACGGCTCCCGCCGGCACCCCGCGAGCCCTCCACGCCGCGACCGGCGGCGGCCCACCCCACTCCATTTCAGCCAGCAACGTGTGCACCGCCGTGCCAAATTCAGCCGCCCGCGCCCCCGCACCTTCGAGTGCAAACAGCTGCGCCGCCTGCACCACCCCGCCCTTCTCCGCCGACGGCCGTCGGGCCGGTCGCCGTGGAGCACGGTCCGCGGCGACCACCTCCGCCCGAACGCTCTCGGCGGGCTTTGTCGCGGCCAGGATCGGGATCGCCTCAAACCATCGCGGATCGCCCGCCGACCAAGTCTTATCCCCCAGCGTCGACGCGAGGAGCTTCCGGTAGTTTCTCGACTCCGACTTTCCCGGCGGAGTCGTAATCACATACATTCCGCGCTTGGCCCGCGTCAGCCCCACATAGAGAAGTGCGAGGGCCTCATAGGCCGCCTCCGCCTCCGCCGCACGAACATGGTCGCTCAAGGTCGCATCCTGCGAGAAGATCAGCTTCGGCGGCAACTCCAGCACCCATTCCACCGTGCGATCCGGCGCCCGCTGCACGGCCAGGCCCCCCCGCCGCTGGTCGATTCGCTGGCCTTCCAGATCCGGCAGCAGCACGACATCGAAGCCCAGCCCCTTGGACTTGTGAATGGTCATCACCCTCACCGCGCCCGCCACCTCCGCCCCGCGGACCGCATGCCGTTGCACGAACACCACAAATTCCGCCACGTCGCGGCTGCCAGTGGCATCGAAGAGCGCCGCCGCCGCGACCAATTGCCGTCCGCGTTCGTGTGAAAACGCATCGTCGGAGGCAAACGTGGCCTCCAACTCGCGCAACCAGTGCTCCAGCGTGCGGGCGAAGCCTTCCGCGTGAATTTGCCCCAGCACGCCCAGCGTGATCGCCTCGGGCGTCGCCAGGCCCGCCCGCGCGAGTAAACCGGCCAGGGGCGTCATCGCCACGTGTTCGCGCGCCAGCGTGTCACCTGGATGCGCCGCCATCTGCACCAGCGCGAGCAACGCCGCACCGAGCGGATTGTCGGTGCCCACGTGGAGATCCGATTCCGCGATGGCCGGAATGCCGCCCTCCCGGCGCAGATAATCCGCGACCGTCGCCGCCATCGCATTGGTCTGCACCAGCACCGCGCACTCCAGACCACGTTCCAGCGGGCGGATCTCATGCAGCAACCGGACGGCGAGCGACAACCGCTCCTCCTCTTCGTCGGCGTGCAACCACGCCGCGTGCCCGCCGAACTGCGGCACGGCCGACTCATGGGCCAGCCATTCGCGATTCCAGTCGGCGCTCGCCGGACCGGGGAACAGCCCCTCCATCACGTCGCCGCGGCCAAACACGGCGTTGACCATTTCAATGATCGCCGGTCCCGATCGCCACGATCGTATCAGGTGCTCCTCCCCGATCGTGCCTGGCGCCGCCTGATTATAACGTTCGAGGATGTCGCGAAACAGCCGCGGATCGCCCTCGCGCCACGTGAAGATCGCCTGCTTCACATCGCCGACACAGAAAAAACTCCTTTCCCCCGTGGCATCCTGCACGGCCTCGTCGATCAGGTTTTCCAAAATCCGCCACTGGCCAAAGCTCGTGTCCTGAAACTCGTCAAGCAGCCAGTGATCGAATTGCGCATCCAGCCGGTAATCGATCAGCAGCCGGCCGCCCTCCCCTTCCGCGGCGGACCGCGTGAGCACTTCGCCGCTCACCTCCGGCAGCAGCAGGCGCTGCACGTCGCCAAACGTCAGTTTCCCGCCGCGCCGCACCGCGTCGTGGTAAACCGTCTCGTAGCTCCGCAGCACCGCGTGGATCCCGCGCGTCGTCTCCAGCCGCCGCGCCAGCTCCCCGGCGATCACGTGGGTCACAATCACCGCGAGCGGCGCGCATTCCTCCGGCCCCAGCGAAACTTTTTTCCGTTCCACCGTGATCTCCGCCGACCCGCGCCGGACATCGTCCCACACCAGCAGCGCGTTTTTCAACAGATATTCCACCGCCTCGGGCAGCGGGGCCCCCGGCGACCACCCGGCCAGCGCCGCAAAGCACGCTGCCCAGCGCGCGAGCTGTTTCTCCGGCAGCCCGCGGCGGGCCAGCATCCCCCGCAAGGTCGCCACCGCGGCGGCCGGCTTTTCCGCCGTCGGCGCGAGCCACCCACAGCCTTCCGGCCAGATCCGTTCTGCGTCGCCCCACCGCGCGACCGCCGGCGCCGAGAGATATTTCTCCTGATGCTCGTCGAGAAACGCATCCAACCGCGCGCCAATCCCTTTTTCCTCCGTGCCGAACGTCGCGCGTTTGAAGGCTTCGATGAATTCGCGCTGCGCGGCGTCGAGCCCATGCGGTGCCCGCGCAAACATCCGCTGCCACACCCGCCGCCGTTCGCTCCGCGCCGCATGCTCCTGCAGGATCTCGAAATCCCCCGTCAGCCCGAGCTCGAGCGGAAACGCCCGCGCAATCCGTCCGAAAAAACCGTCCAGCGTGCCAAGGCGCAGGCGGGGCATCGCCTCCGCCACGCTGCGCAGCATCCGCTGAAAATCCCCGGCTTGGAGCGACGTCCGTCCGAGTTCGCGCGCCAGCTCCGCCGCCCGCGTCGCGTCCCCCGCCGCGCCCGCCAGCTTTTGGAGGATCTCGTCGAAAAACTCTCCCGCCGCCTTGCGCGTGAACGTCAGCGCGACGATCCGGTCCGGCGGCGCCCCGCGCGCCAGCAGCGCCACAAAACGGTTGGTCAGCGCATAGGTTTTCCCGGACCCTGCCGATGCGCGGATCATCACGTGCCGCGCGTTCATCGCTTGACCTCCCACGCCACACTCTCCGCCGTCCCGTGATGGAACAGCATCGCAAACGCATCCCGCCCCGTCGCGTCCTCCGCCGGCGGCCAGAACTCCCCCGCGCGGATCGCCGCCGCCACCCCGTCCGCGCACGCGGCGGCGGACGCCAGCAACTCCCCACCCAGTTCCGGCCACGGGGCCAGCGCCGTCTCGCCCGCCGCCTTCGGCAGGTTGAAGTATCCACAAGTCAGTGACGCCGCTCCGTCCGGCTCCCGTCCGATCGCCCGCAGGTACAGCGGTAGCTGCAAATCGGCCCACACGTGGTCGCGGCCGTGCAGCGTGACTCCCGCCCACGCCGGCCGGAGCTCGTCCCCGGCGCGCCGCGGACGAAGGTGCGACTTCTGCGGCGGACTCGCCAGGTCGGAGGTCTTGTAGTCAATCACGCGGCACGCGCCGGTCGGCCCGTGGCGGTCGACGCGGTCGATCTTGCCGCGCACTTCGAGCCCTCCGAGATCGAGCGCAAACGCCCACTCGACGCGCTCGATCCGCCAACCCGCCGCCTGTTCCCGCGCCTGGACCGCCGCCGCGCGCGCGAGCCGTTGCCGCGCCGACTCCAGCTGCACGATCAGCGGCAGCGTGAGCTCGTCGCCAAACCGCGTCCGCGCCACCCGTTCCAGTTCCCCCAGCAGGAATTCGCGCAGGACCGCCTCATCCGTGCAGTCCCGCAACGCCGGCTCCCGCGCCATCGCCTCAAGCGCCGTATGGCACAACGTGCCGAAATCCCGCGCGTCGAGTTCGTCCTTCGCCGGATCAACTGCCTCCATGCGCAGCACGTGCTGCAGGTAAAATCGGAACGGACACGCGAGCCACGCCCGCAGCCCCGTCACCGGCACCCGCGCCGGCGGTGCGGTACGGCGTGGGGCGAGCTTCCAGGTGCGCGTCCACGGCCGATTCGGTCGCGTTGCCTCGACCGCCCGGAAGAGGAAGGCCACCCGCCGCGGTAATTCCGCGTCGTCACAGCGCAGGAGCAGCCGGGACGGACGCAGCGGGTCACCGGCCGCGGACGTTTTCGCGAAAAGCAGATCGAGCCGGCCGGCGGCCTGCCGTGAGCCTGTCGAACCGGCCTGACGCGACGCCGCGATCGCCTGCAACAGATACGCGTCGCGCGCGAACCGCGCCGCGTTGGTTTTCAGTCCGAGCCGCTCGCGCAACGACTCCGGCAGAAACGCATCGCCGACCACCGCCTCGGGCACCAGCCCGTCGTTGAGCCCCGCGACGACGAGATGCGGCGCGTCCTCCCACAGCAGTTCGAGCCAGCCCTGCAATTCGAGCGCCCCGGCGGCTTTTTCCTCGGTCCGCCGACCTTCGCCAAACATGCGCAGCGCCACGTCCCACCACTCGCCCGGCGGCGTTTCGGGGAACAACTCCGCCGCCGCCGCGCATTCGCGCATCACCTCGCGCCACGCCGCCACACCCCCGGCCGCGCGCGCGTCCTCCGGCCGCGCCAAATCGAAACGGCGATCGCGAAACAGCTCGTTGAGCGCCGCGATCGCGTGGTCCGGAAATGCGCCGTGCGCCAGCGTCGCCTGCAGATCCTCGATCAACCCCAGCGCCCGCGCGAGGTGCGCTTCCTTCGCGGTGACCGCCCGTCGCCACGCCGTGAGATTCGCCGGCAGGTGACGCGCCCTCACCTCATCGAGCTCCGCCAGAAACCGGGTCGTCGCGAAGCCCTCGCCAAAACGCCCGCGCAGGGCCGCCAGGAAATCCGGACATCGCGCCAGCGTCGCCACCACGTCGCCCGTCGGGTCGCGCGCCAGAGCCGCCAGCGCGGTCAGCAGCGCGTGGAGGCCCTCGCCACGTCGCCCGCGCCCTTCGGGATTGTAGCTCGCGATCGCGGCGCGGGAAAGTTCGTTCTCCAACGGCGGCACGACCTCCGCATCCGCCACGCCGATCGCCAGCCGTCCGTCGGGCTGGGCGTAACCGCGCGCGAACGCCGCCACCCGCTCGGCTTCCGCCGCCGGATCGATGCAGAGGTGAACGTGCCGCTCGAAGTCCGCCCGCACCAGGACCCGCGTGGACCAGGCGGCGGCGAGCGGCCGGCCCGCGTCATCGAACGCCGCCGCTTCCGTCGCCGGCGCGTGGATCACGATTTCCACCGGGACGGCCCCGGCCCACCGGCGTAACAGGTCGAGGGCGAGCGGCAGGGGATCCGGCGCACCGAGGACGACTACGCGATCGATGCCCTCCGGCGGCGCGGATTCGCGTGCCCCGGTCCGCCGCGCCGCATGCGGTTCGCGGCGACCAAGCGTGGCGAGTTTTTCGATCTGCGCCCGCTCGAGCCCGGCCAGCTGCCGCCAGCGCTCCGCCTCGGGAAAGGCGTCACCGGCGCGCGGGGCGACATCCGCCAGGCCGAGCCCGCCCTCCGCGAGCTGGGTTTGCAACCGGGACAAACTCTCCGCGAGCCGCCACGCCCACGGGAAATCGCGGCGCGGCGGCGCGATCGGCAGGACGTCGGGCACCGCCGCGAGGTCCACCTCGCGCAGCACCGCGGCCCACGCCAGCAGCGCCTCGAGCCGGGACGCGACCTCCGGTGTCGCCACGCCGGCCGCCAGCAGCGTATCCGGGGTGTGCGTACGCGGCGGGAACACCGCGGAGCCGCGCGCCGCGGCGTGCTCCGCCAGCGCCTCGCGCAACCGCCGCCCCGCCTGCCGGGTCGGCACCACCGCGAGCACCCGCGAGAGATCGAGCGGCCCCGGCCCGGCCCAGCCGTGCGCCAGCCACGCCGCCACCTGCGGCAGCCACGGCCCGTCCCACGGGAGGAAATGGCGGCGAAAACTGGAGGCGGAAGGCGGCACGGTCCGGGATGCTGGCAGCCCGAGGCGCGGTCGCGCAAGGCCGGCCAGCGGGCGCCGGACGCATCGCCCGATCATCCGTCAGGCCACATCGCCTCCTCCTTCGGTCGATTTCGGAGGGCGACGCTTTGTCGTCGCCGCCATCGCGTGGTGGCACGGTACAACCTTTCGCTTCGTTCACCGATGGCTGGCCAGGCGCCGGCCTCGAGATCCGTATAGGTTGCAAAACGAAGGGGCACCCTCCGAAACTCCGCCCGCCTTCTTCAACCAGCAACCGCACCCCCGGATGCCGCACCGCGTCACTTTGCCATTGCCGGCCGTCCCCCGGGCGCGAACCTCGGGCGTGGCCCCGCCGATACCATTCCAGTCGTTCCGGACCAGTCTCGCGGCGAAGTTTGGCGCGATCCTGGCCGCGGTTTTTTTCCTTTCGCTGGCGGCGCTGTTTTTGTTCCTGCGCGTCCAACAGCAGGCGAGGGCGGACCTGCTGACCTCGGAGATCCGCGAGCGCTCCCGCCTGCTGGCGGACGTAATCGATCTCACGACGCGGCGGTTGCGGGACTTTACGGAAGAAAATGCGCAATGGGACGAAATGGTGCGGTTTGTCGACCGACCGAACCTGCGCTGGGCGGCGGTGAACATCGACGCCTCGCTCGACTCGTTTGAACTTTCCGGCGCCTGGGTCCTGCGGCCTGACGGATCGTTGGTTTACGCGGCGCGCCGGGAAAATAGCCGCGGACCAACTCCGCTGCCCTTGACGGAGGCCGCCATCCGCACACTGCTGGCCAAGCCCCCGGACGAGTCCTTCTTCGTCCAACTTCCCGGCGAGCTCGCGGAGCTTTATCTCGCCCCCGTGCAGCCGTCGGACGATGCCCTGCTTACCGACGAGCCCCGCGGGTGGCTCCTCGCGCAAAAAAATTGGGATGCCGCCCAGATTCGCCTGCTTTCGAAACTGACCCGCTGTGAGGGCCGCATCGCGCCGCCCGGCGAACCCCTGCCCCCGCCCGAGCCGCATCAAATCACCCTGCGCCATCCCCTTCCGGGCCCGGGGGGCGGAGTCACCGCGGATTATCTCTTCACGCTGCGCGCCGAGGAACTTGAAATCACGGCACGCCACCTTCGGTCGACCGTTCTGGTGTTTGCCGCGACCTCGCTGATGACGGCGGTCCTCCTCATCGGGTCGCTTTACGCCTGGGTTTTGCGCCCCCTTGGCGCGATCGGAAACAGCCTCGCGCGCAACGATCCCGGCCCGACCGGGCTGCTGGCACACCGCAGCGATGAGATGGGTCGGCTCGCCCGGTTGGTCGAGGCCTCCTTTGAGCAGCGCCTTGAACTGGAGCGCATGCTCGCGGAGCGGGCCCGGCTCGGTCGCGACTTGCACGATGGCACGATCCAGACCGTCTACGCCGCCGGCATGACGCTCGCCGGCGTGCGCTCGACGCTGCGAACCAACCCGGACGACGCCGAGCGCGCGATCGACGGGATCCGCGCCACACTTAATACCACGATTCGCGATCTGCGGGCGTTTATCGACGACCTCGAACCTGAACCGGAGCGTCCCATCCCATTTAGCCAGGCGACGCGTGACACCCTCGCCTTGATGCAAGGCGTGCGCCCGTTCGGTTTCACCCTGCAAATCGACGACCCGCTGGCCGACCGCCTGAGTGGAACCGTCCGGCTCCATCTGCTGCAAATCATCCGCGAGTCCGCGAGCAATTACGTACGCCACAGCCGGGCGGAAAATGTCCAGATCATACTCCGCCGCGTGGCTGACACCATCTCGCTCGAAATCGTCGACGACGGCGAGGGGATTGCGTTTTCCTCCGAGGCTGGCTCCGGCCGCGGCCGCGTCAATCTATCCGAGCGGACGCGTGAATTGGGTGGCCATTTGCGATTCGAATCAACTCCCGGAAAAGGCACCCAGCTCACCCTGACTTTTCCATTCGTGGTCGACGCCCCCAACTAAAAACAAAAAACGCCCGTCGTGCACCGGGCGCAGGTATTCGTGCGGGACCGCGGCAGATCGGCCGACGGCTCCCCCAACGTGGTCCAGCTACTTGGCGGCAAAAACTTTCGCCGCGTGGGACTTGGCGCGGGACGCAGCGTTCCGGTGAACGACGCCTGACTTCACAGCCTTGTCCATGGCGGAAACGTAGGCTGCGGCGGCCGATTTGCTGCCGGCGACATCCTTCTTCTCGATCAACGCATCCAACTGCTTGTGAAGGGTCTTGAGCCGGGTCTTCACCCCGCGGTTGCGTTCAGTCAGGCGGACGGTCTTGCGGGCTGCTTTGATTGCGGATTTGGTATTGGCCATGGTCGTTCGGGAAGGTGTAGCCGGCCAAAGACTCAAACGCCCCCCGGAGAGTCAAGGGTTTTGTCAAACGCTCCCAGCCCGCGATCTTCACCCTTTGATTAATTTTCGCTCCCGCTGACCTCCACGGCGACCGCGTTTTGGTGACCATTTCGGACCGGCGGTTCAAGAAACCCGCCGCCCGTTTCTCTGCTGTGCCAAAAGGTGGAGCCCGTTGTCCCCAACGGGCTGATTGGAGAGCGTACGGCTAAAAACCCGATGAGGACATCGGGTTCCACCTTTCAGTGGTTTCGTTTTCAGAGGAAAAAAGCACCTCGACTGAATGGACACGGCTGAGCCGGAAAACCTCGCCGGAATGCACCGACCATACGCGAACTCGCAGAATGATAGGTCGGAATCGGCCTATCTCGATAGGCCTGCACCAGCCCTCCAATTTGTGGGCTGCTGTCGTTTTTTCCCTGGTGTTTCGCTTGTCTTCGCCCTCGAATTCGAATAACTGATACAGCGCGCCGCCCGTCGTTCGCCGGGCGCTTCGCCCTGCGGCCGGTATTACTTCCGGACCGGATGAAACCGCCCTCCAATTCCATTATGACCGAATCTCCCAGGAAACCCATCCGCATCCTGCTCGTTGACGACAGCGAACTCGTGCGTCGCGGCATCAAGTCCGTGCTCGCCGGCCACACCGAGCCGCCGCTGTCCGTGGTCGGCGAAGCCGGCACCGTCGCGGCCGCGGTCACCGCGTGCGTGAAGCACAAACCCGACCTCGTCCTGCTCGACATCCGGTTGCCCGACGGCTCCGGCTTCGACGCCTGCCGGCGGATTCTGCAGGAACTGCCCGCGACCCGCATCGTCGTGCTGACCGCGTATTCAAACGACAACTTCGTTTACGAGGCGGTCACCTGCGGCGCCCAGGGCTACCTGATGAAGGAGATCGATCCCGTCGGGCTCGTGCAGGCGCTGCGGGATGTCGCCGCCGGCCGCTCCATTCTCGATCCCGACGCCACGTCGCGCGTCTTGCGCCTGTTGCGCGGCGGAGCCGGCACGGATCGCGCGACCGATCTCTCCGTCCTCTCGGCGCAGGAGCGCCGCGTGCTCGCACTCGTGGCCGATGGCCTGACCAACAAGCAGGTCGGCGAGCAGCTCACCCTCAGCGAGAACACCGTGAAGAACTATCTCGTGAGCGTCTTCGAAAAACTGCGGGTGAAACGCCGGGCCCATGCCGCGGCGATCTACGTCCAGCAGACGGGTTCCGCCAAGCCTTAGCCCCATCGCCGCATCGTAGCGTGGCCGACCGGTTCCGGGTGTCGCAGCAGCGTGACCAGTTCTTTCAGGCCTATTGTCGCTAGGTCCGAAAATCAAACCGTCCGCCTCTAACCGCCACCCGCGGCATGCCTTATAGTCGAGAGGTCAATGCACCTCGCTCGACTTTGCCCAGCCTCTCCCCTGCGCCGAATGCTCCGAGACACGCGCGCCTTCACCATCTTGGAGGTGTCCCTCGCCGCCACGGTCATGGCCCTCGGCATTTCCTCGTCGATGATCGCGATGCAGACCGGCTTCAAGGCCCTCGATGTGGCGCGTGACACCACCCTCGCCTCGCAAATCTTACAAAGCGAAATCGAGCGCCTCCGCCTGTTGTCCTGGAGCAACACGTCGACCACCGCCATCGACAGCATCACTGAACTGCCCGAAACCGAAGCGGTGAGCCTGGCGACGATGTTTTCCTCCAGCACCGCCCTCGCGGAGAAATTCCAGGTCAGCCGCACCGTGGTGCGGGACGAACGCCGGCCAGACTTCGTGCGTTACATCACCATTTCCGTCACGTGGCGTTCGTACGACGGCCGCAGTCACACGCGTTCGTTTCGCTCTATGTATGCCAAGAATGGACTTTATGACTACTATTACACCAAAGCCAATTGAACCGCTCGGGCGCCGCCGGAAGGCCGGGTTTACCCTCGTCGAGGTCCTCATCGGGACGACGATGTCCGCTTTCATTCTGGCCGGCGTGCTGTCGGCCTTCGTCTTTCTCGTCCGCAGCGGCGTGCTCATCCAACATTATAACGACATGGAGGGGCAGGCCCGAAAAGCCTTGGAACTCTTCGCCGAGGATGTCCGCCAGGCCAGCGCGATCACGTGGGCCGACGCGAACAACGTTTCGCTCACCGTTAATACCATCCCCGTGACCTATGGCTATGACAGCGTCGCGAAGACGTTTTTCCGCCGGGTAACTGACCCTCTCACCAGCGTCACCTCGACACGTCTGTTGGTCACCGATGTCACGACGTTCCAGTTCAAGGGGTACACAATCACCGGGACTCCCATTACCTCCTTCAATACCGCCGCCGCCCTCACGGCCGCGGGCAAGTCTACCAAGCAGCTCCAAATTTCACTCGAGGCCGCCCGGTACATGGACAACAGCCTGGGCCGGGAGCGCCGGAGTCAGATCGGTGCCTCGAACACGGTGCTCTCCGCCCGTTTCATCCTCCGCAACAAGATCGTCACCGCCTGATTCGTTCCCGCCCGCCATGCGTTCCACCCGATCTTCCCACCTGAATCGCGGCTCTCTGCTGATTGTGGCACTGCTTCTGTGTTCCGTGATCGGCATTTCGCTCGTCAGCTATCTGCACCTGGCCCGCACAAGCCTGACCATCTCCAATCGAGCCCTCTACAACAACGCGGCGATCAATCTGGCCGAAAACGGCCTCGAGGAGGCGATGTACTCCATCAACCGGATGATCGCCGATGAGGGCTATACCTGGCCACGGTGGCGGAACAACGGCTCGGCCAGCACCTCCGATGCCTGGCGCCGATGGTCGGACTACCGGTTCGACCAAAATGCCACCGGATACGTGCGCGTCTATGTCCAAAACTACAAGGGCGTCGTCGCGCCCATCATCGCGGTCCGAGCCAGCATCACGCTTGGCGGGACAAGTGCCGCCCCCATTGAAAAATGGATCGAGGTCACCCTGAAAAAGACCTCCAAGTTCGCCAATGGGCTCGTCGCCAAGAACAGCGTGGTCTTCAATGGGACCAACACCTCGGTGGATAGTTGGAATTCAGATCCCGACAACGATCCCCTAACCGCCGCCGAGCGTTACCCAGCGGATCCGACTCCTGGGGTCTGGCCAAATGAAGCGGCGAAAGACAACGGAAGCGTCGGCAGCATCTCCGTGGGCGTTGATGCCGTCCTCATCAAACAAGCCGACGTCTGGGGGTTTGTTTCCACCGGTGGGGTCGACCCAACCAGCACCATCGGCAGCGGGGGATCGGTTCGCGGGACGGGTTCCCCGCCGGGCAATGTCGATCCGGCGCGGATTTCAACGGACTTCTCGGCGAGTTTCGATCCCGTGGCCGCACCGACGAAGACGTATCTCACCGTGCCCGACACCGTCATCGGCGGCACCGGCGGAGCCTCCTTGGAGTTGCCGCTGGCGGCGGACGTGGCGGCAGCGCGCGCCGACGCCGACGGGAATTACTATTACTTTGCCACCAGAATTAATCTTAACAGCGGCAATTTGCGCATCACCGGCAAGGTCGTGCTCAAGCTCACCGAGACGTCGACGACGAGTCCCAAGAAGCTCGCCGTTGATGTCGGCGGCGGCTCCGGCATGATCGATCTTCCGACCGGGGGATCCCTCGCAATCTACACCGCCGGCGACATCAAGCTCACCGGCCAGGGAGCGGTCAATGGCGTCGATACGAATGGCAACGGAAAGATTGACGATGCGGAAGCCAAGCAGCCAATCAATTTTCAGATTTGGGGCACGAAGACGACCGGAGTTCAGGACATCAGCGTCAGCGGCCAGGGCACTATCAGCGGCATCATCTATGCCCCGCAGGGCAATGTCACGATCACCGGGAACGGCAGCATTTCTGGATCGGTCGTCGCTAATAACATCACTTTGACCGGCAACGCCAATTTTCACTATGATGAGTCCCTCGGGAATTTCGGCGGCGGCAACCCCTTCCGGGTTTCCAAATGGAAAGAGCTCACGACCGCCGACGACCGCAATCGCTACACCGCCCAGTTCGTCAATAATGACTATTCCGACGTGGTGGACCCGTGATTTCCGTCTATGCCCCGCGACCTCTCCTCCCGCCCGTTGTCCCGCCGCCGCCAGCGCGGGTTTACCATTTTTGAGGTTGGGATCGCCGCCGCGGTCATGGCCTTCGCGCTCACCTCCTCGATCACCGTGATGCAGAGCGCGTTTCTCGCGCTCGATACCGCGCGCAACATCACCTACGCCGCGCAGATCATGCAAAACGAATTTGAGAAGATGCGGTTGCTCAACTGGACCACGGTCGGCAACTACCCGGCCACTGCGACGGCGGTCGCGATCGACAGCACCTTCACGAGCACGCATATCGGCGCCCGCTTCACCGGCATGACCCGCACCGCCACCGCGGTGCACACCGGGACGAATGCCGGCATGGTCAAGATCACGCTCACGGTCACGTGGCGGAGCTACGACGGCCGCTCGCTGTCGCGGAGCTACGTCACTTATTATGGGCAAAACGGGCTGTATGACTATTTTTCAAGCTAGCCGCCGGGCACGCCCGCGTCCGCCGACGGGCTTTACGTTGGTCGAGATGCTGATTGGAGGCACGCTCGGCTCGATGGTGTTGGCCGGTGTCCTCAGCACTTTTACGATGCTGCTGCGCAGCGGAGTGCGGGCGCAAAATTACGCGCAGATGGAATCGCAAACGCGCCAGGCGTTCGAGCAACTGGGGATCGACGCGCGCATGGCGAGCGAGATGACCTCAACCGACTCCACCCGGTCGGTGGGCGTGTCCACCACCAGGACCTCGGTCACGCTCACGGTGCCCCACAACTACACGACCACCAGTAACAAGGTGACGTACGGTTACGACAGCACCAACCAGGTGTTCTACCTCCTGCCGGGTGACGGCACCACCACCGGCCAAGTCTATGTCGCACCCGGGAGCGGAACCCCTCCAGCGGGGCAGCGGTTGCTCGTCGGTCGGACCGGCAACGCCGCGCTCAACCTCAAGGTCACCAGCCTGACCTTTTCCCGGCATGACCAAGTCGGCGCCCTCATCCCCGCCACCACTGTCAGCGACAGCACGACCAAGCACATTCAGGTCTCCATCAATGTCCGGGGCGCGGCCTCGGGCACGGTCGCGGCCAATGAAAACGTGGTTTCGGCCTCCTTCACCATGCGGAACATCTCCCTATGAACACGACCGACGCACCGCCCGCGCGTTCCGGCCTCCGGGCCCGGCCCCGCCGCGCCAGCGTGCTGATCGTGGCGCTGATGCTCGCGGCCATCATCAGTGTTTCGCTCGTCAGCTACATCAAGCTGTGCACCAATTCACTGAAACTGGCCCAGCGTACTATGTTTGCCAATACCGCGAGCAATCTCGTGGAGGCCGGGCTGGAGGAGGCGGTCTGGAGTTTCAATCAGATGGGCGCCGGCGTGGCGGTGGACACCGCCTGGTCCGGTTGGACCCGCGACCACACCAAGCTGGCGGCCGTCATCGTCCGCAGCGGCGGCACGGGTTACACTTCGGCGCCGACCGTGACGCTCAGCGGCGGCGGCGGCAGCGGAGCCACGGCCACGGTCACGGTCGCCGGTGGTCGGGTCACGGCGATCTCCGTCACCAACGGTGGTTCGGCTTACACCTCCCCCCCAACCGTGGCTCTCTCCGGCGGCGGCGGCGCCGGGGCAACCGCGTCCGCGACCGTCCGTTCCGCCCGGCGCACCCTCGCCACCTTCCCGCTCGACCAAAACGCGACCGGCAGCGTCAAGGTCTATGTCGCCGGCTACGACGGCTACGACGGGAATCCCCTGATCGTGGCCCAATCCACGATCACTCCCTACGACAGTGGCACCCCCGTGATCAAGATCATCCAGGTCACGCTCCGGTTTAACGGTCCCTTTGTTAACGGCGTCGTGGCGAAAAACGGCATCAATTGGAACGGCAATCCCATGGCGGATAGTTGGAATTCGAATCCCAGCAACAGTCTCACAGGGCCGTGGACCGCTTATACCGTCGCGGGGGCGCGGGCCAACACCACGGTCGCCGACCTCACGGGGACGGTCGACCTTGGTGCCAACGGCGTGGTGAATGGCACCCTGTCGTTGGGCTCGGCAGTCGCCTACGGCAACACCGGCACGGTCAACGGCACCAAGAACTACAATTTCAGCTACCAGTTCTCGATGCCGGCCTATCCGACCACCGCTTCACTCGACAAATATTACAACATCGGCAGCGCGGTGCCTGCCACGTTGCCGCGCATCGGAGACCTCGCAAACACCGCTGACGGTCGCTACTACTATTTTGTCGTGGCTGCTTCATTCGGCTCAACCACTACCGTCGAAGCCGGGAAAAAAGTGACTATTGTGGGCAGCGGAAACTCAGCGGTGGCCGGCACGATCACCATCCCCGCTCCCACCGTCCCCATTCCAACCCCCGCCTCGTTGTTCGTTTATACGGACGGCTCCATTATGGTCACCACCGGCTCGAACAAAACCAAGTACGTCAACAACGCCTGGGCGGGCGCGCTGCAGCTCTACACCACCACGACGGCCGACACCACGATCAACGGCAACGAAAACATCCGAGCCTGCATCTTCGCACCCAACTCCGCAATCACCGGCAACGGCGGCGGCAGCAGTGCCGCCGCTGGCGGCTTTCACGGTTCATTCGTCGGGAAGACCGTCACTTCCAACGGTCACATGAATTTCCACTACGACGAATCGCTCGCCCGCATCGCCAGCGCCAAACCCTGGTCTCTCACCGTGTGGCGCGAACTGCAGACCGCCGCCGAACGCGCCTGGTACGCGACGCAGCTGGGTTATTGACCGGCGCCCGGTTCAGCGGAGCATCTTCCGGGCATACTCGAGATTGCGGATGGCGTCGGGAAAATTCGGCCGCAACCGCAGCGCTTTCTCCAGGTACGGCATCGCCTCGGCGACGCGGTTCGCCTGCAGCAGGATGCTGCCGAGATTGTAGTGCCCGTCGGCATTCTCCGGGTCGAACCGCACCGCCGACCGGGCGTGTGCGATCGCATCGTCCATCCGATCTTCCAGTCGCAGGGCGACGCTGTAGTTGCGATGCACTTTTGGCTGCTCCGGATTGATCGCGAGTGCCTGCTCGTAGTGGGCCATCGCCTCCGGGAACCTGCCCAGTTGCACGAGCGCGTCGCCCAGATTCAGGTGCGCGATCAACGACTGGGGCTGCGCCCGCAGGGCGGCCTCGAAGTGCGGAATCGATTCCCGCACCAATCCTCCTTGCAGCAGCGCCGCCCCCAGATTGGTCCGCGCGAAATACGATCGGGGCTGCAGTTTCACGGCCGCTCCCGCATGCACCGCCGCCTCATCGATCCGCTTCAGGCGCGCGAGGGCCGCGGCCAGGTTGGAGTGGGCGCGCGCGTTTTTCGGCCGCTTCACGATCGTATCCGTCCAAAGCGTGACTTCGTCGACGTAGTCGAGGTTGCGCATCGCGGTGAGTCCGATGCCCGCCACGGCAAGCAGGCCACACCACAACCAGATCCGCGGTCCGACCACCCGGAAAGCCGCGTAGACCCCGAGCGTGACCAGCCCCGCCAGCGCCAGATAGGGCCGGCTTTCCGCGACCGGTTGCTGAATGATCGGCACCACACTCGATGACGGCGCGAGCAGCACCAAGAACCACGCGGCGCAGAAACCCGCCCGCGGCCAGCGCCACCACGCGTACGCCACCACGGTGAGCACGCCACCCAGCCCGATCGCATACGGCCACGCCTCCCGGGCCGTCAGGAAGGGCCAGCCGTGATCGAACACCAACGAACCCGGCCAGACCGCCAGTCCCAGGTAAACCAACACCGCGCGGGACTCCGTGAACGCATATTCCAGCGTGGTGACTCCCCGGCCAAACCCGACCCCGCGCTCCGTCAAAGGCGAGGAGATCATCAGGTACGCCAGCACCAGCCACGTGGCCGCCAGCGCGAGATGCACCCCGTGCCTCGCCCGCCACGCCTCGCGCCAGGATCCGGCAACAAACGCGCGATCGTAGATGAAAACCATCAGCGGCGCCGTCACCATCACCTCCTTGCTGGCCATGCCAAGCGTGCACGCGACGACCGCGAACACCCCCCAACCCTTCGCCCCGCCCTCCACCCCGCGGATGAATCCGTAAAGCGTGAGCAGGTAGCAGAGGCTCATCAGCACTTCCGTGCGCTGAGAAAGATAATCGACGGCGGCGGTCTGCAACGGATGCACCACCCACAGGACGGCGCTCGCCAGCGCCAGCGGAGCCGCCCCGGCGCCGACCTGTTCCCGCAGGCGGGGAAGCAGCAGGGTCCGCCGGACCACGCCCAGCAGCGCCAGCGCCGCGGACGCGTGGATCAGCAGGTTCACCGCGTGGTAACTCCACACCTCGGTGCCGCTCATCGCGTAGTTGAGCGCGAAGGTCAGATTCGCGAAGGGTCGCCCGCCCACGCCGGCCTCGGACGGCGGCGACAGCGCCGGCCACAGCGGCCACAGTTGCCGGATCGAGGCGTTTTCCTTGATCGCATCGAAGTCATCGAGGGTGAACGCACCCGAGAAACTATTTTGATAGGCCAGCAGCGCCGCCACCACAACGATCACCGCCGCCACCGCGGGCCGGGCAAGCAGCGTTGTTGACGGGTCGGTAGGTTCGGCCACGCCGCCGAATCAGCAGATTTTTCTCCGCCGGGCAATGCCAGCGTCGGAGTCGACCCGGTGAAATTAGGGCCATTTGGACCTATTTTTATAGGTGGCTAAAGACCTCTACTATCATGCCCGAACTTCCTGTATACTGACGGCGTGAACTTATCCCGCCCTCTGGTCAGAACCTGCGTCCGTTTCGCTTGCGGCTCGAGTGGGATGCCCGCCGACCGCCGCCGCCACGCCTTCACACTTGTCGAAATCATGATGGCCTCGGCCGTCATGGCCATCGTCATGGGCGGCCTGCTCGCGATGATTATCCAGACCCGCCGGCTTTCCGAGGGGAGCATCCTTCAGAATTCCGCGATCAACATCGTGCAAGGTTACCTGGAACAGATGAAGAGCATGGACTACGACTCGCTCACGGTGTCGCCGGCCTCCGGGACCGTGACCGTCGCCACCCAGCTCGACGAGGCCACCACCGACCCGCTCACGCTTTCCAACGGCAGTCCGCCCGCGACCATGCCCGCCCTCGGCGCGACTCCGACCGGGGCCGTCGACAACAACAAGTCGATCGTGATCAAATACCCCGCCGTCAACCCTTCGGACACGCTCACGCTGAACATCTGGATCTGGATCAAGGATCTTTCCGGCACCGCGACCAACGTCACGAACGCCAAGTCCATCACGATGATCTACACCTACTCCTTCCGCGACGGCGGCCGCCTGCGGCAGACCCGCGGCTCGATCCGCACCATTCGTAGTGTCGTGCCTTCCTTCTGACTCCTTGCCGCCATGAAATTTCCCAACCGATCCCACCGCCGAGCCTTCACCCTCGTTGAAATTCTCGTTTCCACCACGATGTTTGCCATGGTTTCCGCCGGCATTCTCGGGGTGTTTATTCAGGTGTTGAGCGTCTACCACTACGACATCGGAAAACTTCTCGTGAACAAGGATCTGAGAAAATTCACGGGGGAGATGACGGAAAACGCGACGTATGCGAACTACTTTCGCATCTTCCCATCGTATTCCAACCTCAGTCGGTCCGTCGACACCCTGGTTGACCCAAATGATCCGGACCAAGGCTTCACCACCACGATGACCGACACGTCGCTGACCGACGGGTACTCCGGAGACTGCATGGTGCTCGTCTACAAGGATCCGGCCGACGACCGGAAGATCTCGCGACTGATAATTTACTTCCGCGTACCTGGAACCTCGACCCCGACACCCGCGGCCGGCGGCAAGTCCTTCAATCGCGGAGCCGTGCGAAAGATCGACCTGCCCATCACGCCGAGTTCCCTCCTGCCGGTGTTTCGATTGATCCCCGAGATCGGCAACCCGACATCCTACCCGATTGTCCTGGAGTCGGTCGGCGTGCTCTCTCCCACGCTCGTGCAAGTGCCGGCCAGCAACCCGGCCGTGTTTCAGTCCTGGGGTCTTTTCTACAATTTCTACAATCGCAGCATCATCCTCAAGGGTGAGCTTATTCACACGGGCAGCCAGATCAACGTGAAGAACGCGACGGCCACCAACACCTACAACTTCACCGTCTCCCCCCGGGGCTAAATCATGAAAATCAAGACTTCCGCCCATCCCCAGCGCGGCAGCGCGCTCGGCACCGTGCTGATGATCTCGCTCGGCGTGCTCCTGGTCGTCGCCAGCATGATGTCGTACTCGATGACCGAACGCCGGCTGAATTACCGCGAGGCGATGCGCATCGAGGCCCGCAACGCCGCGGAAGCCATCTCCGAATACGGTCTCTCCCAAGTCCGCCAGTTGATGAGCAGCCGGTCCGACTACACCAGCGCGCGGTTCACCACCGGCACCGACTCCGGTGTCATCACCCTTCCGACCACGACGTTTTGGGGTGGCGGCAATATCGCAACCACCGGCACCACGGCGCCAGAACTCATCATCGGCGTCATCACCGCGGTCACCACCAGCACGACCAGCGCCCTCTACTACTTCGATCCCAACGACCCCAATAACTCCAACGAGCCGCTGAAGGGCCGCTACGCGTTCCGGTTTGACGTCAAGGTCATCTCCAAGGCCACCGTTGTTCCACCCACCACTGCCGCCGGTGCCGCTCACACCGCCTGCATGACCCAGACCCTGTCGGCCCGGGCATCCCCGCTCTTCTCGCACGCGATCTTCTACAACATGGACCTCGAGTTTTGGCCGGGCGGCAACATGACCGTCGCCGGCGGTGTCCACACCAACGGCAGGCTCTTCGTCCGCAAGTGGGGCAGTTCCGGATCATACCTGTATTTTGTCGGTCCGGTCACCACGGCGAAAGGTCTCTACACCACCGACGTCAAGTACAACGCCAAGTTCCGCAGCGGCGCGACCGACACCATCACCGCCTATACCGACCAACACAGCTTCCTCACCGCTGCCGGCGGACTTGTCTCGGCATGGGGGCCCGCCCCAGGCACCACGACGCCCAGCTTCTGGCGCGACTATAAGTGGAACCAGGCGTCGGAAACCGCCGCCACCCGTGAATCGTTCCGGCTCTGGGCCACCGCCACGTATGGCGGCAACCTCATGACCGGCGCCCACGGCGTCCAAGTCTACAATCCGGTCGCGATCGGCGACTACGTCGAGGACACCACCCCGGCCGACGGCGTCGACCAGTCGGTCAACGACGCGCGCAAAATGATCGAGGCGCCGCTGACGTCCGCCGATGCCGGCTACAACGTTAATGTCGAGGCGCAGAAATACTCCACCCGCTGCGGACTGTACATCGTGGTGAACAACAGCACCACCACCCGCACCGGTCGGCTGCCCAACGGCACCAGCGTCAGCCTCCCGGCCGGCAAGTTCCGCGCCTTCACCAACGCCGGCACCGAGGTGATTCTGCCCGGCCAGCCGGACTACGGGACCAACAACACCACCGCCAACACCACCGGCAATCAGACCGGCCGCGCCATCGTCCGGTTGAATCCCACCGCCGTGACCGACATGCGTCGGACCAACTTCAACTTCGGCGCTTCACGTTCGTCAACCAACGCCTATGTGCCGAAGGCAGTCCGGCTGATCGACATCGATATGGTCGGCCTCAAAATGGCGATTGAACGGACCTTTTACGGCGCCACCTCCAGCACGGTGTATGACACGGCGTTCCCCACTGCGACCACCTGGACCAACTCAATCTACAATCCGGCCGGCACCCCCTCTAATGCCGGCGCCTTCAGCACGGTCAGCGGGATCAACGCCATCGGTGGCCTCTCGTCCACGGCTTGGAATGGCGGCATCTACATCCACTCCGTCGACGCCGAGACCCGCAAGGATTCCGGGGTGCGCCTGATCAACGGCCGCGGCCGGGTCGCCACCGCCACCTCCCCTTCAGGGCTGAGCGTCACCACCAACGACGCCCTCTACATTCTCGGTCATTACAATGCCGACGGCACCATCGATTCCTCCACAACCAGCACGACGTTCAGCGCCCGTTATCCCGATGGCGGCATCGCCAGCACCTCGGAAGTGCCCACCGCTGTCGCTGCGGACGCGATTACCATCCTCTCGCACCCCACCTACGCCGTCAGTGGCACCACGTACATCCAATCTTCGGGCTGGAACGATGCCCTCAGCCCGCTCCGGGTCGACACCGGCTGGGTTGCCGGCTGGGCGACCACCAATCCCAGCTCGACCAACCTGACCGACGGCACCGCCGCCAGCACGTCGACGTATAAGATTCCCTATGACAGTTCCTCCGGCACGATGGGCGCCGCCCGCGACACAAAATTCGCCGGCGCCGCGACCGAGATGTCCGCGGCGCTGCTCACCGGCCAGGTGCCGTCCAACAAGAACAACACCACGATGAGCGGCGGCGGCGTGCACAACTTTCCACGCTTGCTCGAAAACTGGGGCGCGACGTTCGCCATCCGCGGGTCGATGGTCGCCATGTTCGAGAGCCGCATCGCCGGAGAACCCTGGAGCATCCGCAACTACAGCGCGCCGACCCGGCTCTGGGGCTTTCATGAGTTCTTCAACACCGGCCGCTTCCCACCGCTCACCCCGACGGTGATGTCGTATCGCCGCGTCGACTTCAGCGACATCACCGCCGTCCAATACGCCGCCGTCAAGGCGTCGTGGGGTCTGTAAACGCGGTGCCGGCGCGGGCCCGCCGGGTGTCCGCGGGGGACCGCAATCGGAACAATTCGGTCGGAGTGCATCATCTCGCCGAAAACGAAAACACTGCATGGTGGAACCCGATGTCCTCATCGGGTTTTGGCAGGTACGCTCCCAGATCAGCCCGTTGGGGACAACGGGCTCCACCTTGGGCTCCCATGAAACAGCCCGAAGTTCCGTCGTAGCTGCGAGCGCCAGCGAGTGGATTCAACCAACGAACGTCGTCCACTCGCTGGCGCTCGCAGCTACGAAATTCGTGTTTCTTCCCGTCACGGGCAAAAGTCGCTTTTGCGGTTGGGGCTGAACCGTTCCGGCTCAGTGCTTCTGCGTCGCGAGGTGCTGCCGCAGCAAATCTTTGCCGTAATCGTTCCCGTTGGGCGTCCGCACCACCACGTGGATGTGGTCGCGGATCGGCCGCGACGGATCTTTTTGCAGGTGCCGGGTGTTCGCCGGCCGCTGGTGATCGAACTCGATCAGCACGACCGGGCTGTGAATCCGAAAATAAAATACGCTGTCGTCCGTGTCTCCGCCCACCCACGCGAAACGGGTCCGATCGAGGTGGGCGCGGACCTCCTCCAGCTTCACCCGCGCGTGCCCGGCGTCCATATTCCCCACGAATAGTCCGACAAGTTGGAGCAGCTCTTCGCGCTGCGCCGGGTTGAGTTCGGCCGCCGACAGGCCCGCGGCGGGCACGATCACGTTGTCCTTGAAGCCCTCGGCATAGTTGTTGTTGCCGGTCTTGTTCACGTCGAGGACCGCCTTCTTGCGTTGCGCATCATCCAGCGAACGCAGCATCGCCAGCCCGCGCGCCTGCTCCTCCTGGAGAATCGACACCCCTTGGTATTTGCCCGCGCGCGCCACTACGGGCTCCGAACCAAAAAACGCCGGCGCCATCACCACCTGATCGCGCAACACGAAATAATTGATGATCAGGTGGTGCCCGTCGATCTGCCAGCCCCACGGCCGATCGGCCGAGGGCTCGCCCATGATGGTGATGTGATAGAGCCACTCGCCGTATTCGGTGAAATTGTTGTTGTTCAGTTCGCCGAGCGTATGGTTCAGCTTCATGATGTCCTGCGACAGCTTCAGCCCCTTCGCGCTCAGCGACGCCCGCAGGAGCCCGAACGCCACCGTGCGCTGCGCCTCGGTCATTTCCTGAAAACTCACGCCCTGCCGGGTGTAGCGATGGACGTTCATCCATTTCCGCCACTCGATGTCATCGACCGGAAACTTCGTCTTGGCGCGTTGCACGGGCGTCAAGGCGGCGAGGAACGCGTCCGCAGCCTGACGCACCGGCTCGGTCGAAACACCCGTGGAGCGAATCGAGAACAATCCGGGCTGCACGGTGCCGTCGGTCGTGATGCCCTTGAACGGTTCCGCGAGTGCCGCCGCCTCGCGCGAGGCGGGCCCGCCCCCTGCCGGCGGCGGCTGGGCGGACAGCGAAGCAATCAAACCAGCGGCCATCCCGGCCGGAAGCATTTTCAATTTCATATTTTTATTGGGGTAAAAAAGCGTCAAACTGCCCGCCACCTCGCCACCACATGTCACTGTGTATCGGATACCGCCCTCTGGTCACTGATGACTGATTACCGATAACTGCTCACTGGTCATTGGTCATTGGTCATTGGTCACTCTTCGCCGCCTCGCGGAGAAGTCTTAGCTTCGAGGCCGGTAAGCCGGATTCTGTGCTGCATCTTGCGACGCTTCGGTCGTCATTTCTCTCACGTCCACCTTGCGGCGGACGTGGCCCGCGTCGCCCGCTTGCGCCGACGCCGCAGGCTGCGGCATACCCGTGGCTAATGGACGGGCCGCCCAGCCACCTATTTTGCCTTGCACCGGAAGGGGTTTTTCGTGCCGCCGACGTCGCCGTCGGCGCGGTGGGCTCTTACCCCACCTTTTCACCCTCGCTCCGCGAGTGAGAAGTGAAAGTAAGGGTGAGAGTGATCGGGTTTCCCCTCTCCCTCCTCCCTTTCCCTTTCACTCAAACTGCGAAGCAGTATGTTTTCTGTGACACTGTCCGTCAACGCGCCTTGAAGCGCGCCGCCTGCGCTCGCCTTGCAGCTGGCGCAGCATCCTGCCCTGTGGTGTCCGGACTTTCCTCTCCGAACTTTCTAAAACGGGCGCGGCGTTACCCGCGCCTTGGGATCAAAGAACTCGGAGCGACGACCAGGCCCCGAAGCTAAGGGCGGAGACCGTACGACGCGCCGCCCGGAATGCAAGGCCCGGCACCAACCGGCCCTATCCCACTAGGGCCATCTTTGAGTGACCATTGTCCCCATCGTTTTCATGAAACACGTTGCCGGGGGCGGTTGCGACCGGGCATAAACGCGGGCATGATCGCAACCGGACCGCAACCCGCCCCAGTGGCGTCACCTCGCGGCAATTTCGCGTCCACGCGGTGGAGCGTGGTGCTGGACGCGCGCGGCGACGAGGCGCAGCGACGGCCGGCGCTCGAACTGCTCTGCCGCACCTATTGGCCGCCCGTTTTCAGCTATTTGCGCCGCCGCGGGCACTCCGCCGCCGACGCCGAGGACACGACCCAGGAATTCTTTGCGCACCTCATAGCCGGCGATTTTTTCGACCGGCCCGATCCCGCGCGGGGCCGGTTCCGCGGCTATCTCGTCGGCGCGCTCCGCCAGTTCGTCGGCCGCGAGCGTGCGCATGGCGCGGCGCTGAAACGCGGCGGCCAAATCACCTTTGTCGATTTCAGCGAACTCGACGCGGAGCGGGAATTTGCCGCCGTCGCACACCCGGAACTCGATCCCAGCGAGGCCTACGAGTTGTCCTGGGCCGTCACCCTGCTCGACCACGCCGTCCGCCGCCTCGACGACGAACAACGCGCCGCGGGCCGGGCCACCGTCTTCGCCGCCCTGCGGCCTTTTCTGCACAGCCCGCCGACTCCGGGCGACTACGAGCGCGTGGCCGCCACGCTCGACACCTCGCGCGCCACCGTCGCGGTCTGGTTGCACCGCCTCACCCGCCGGCTCGCCGAACTCGTGAAGCTCGAGGTCATCGCCACCCTCGAAAATCCCGACGATGCGGAACAGGAGCTGCGGCATCTCCTCGCGGTGTTTCGCCGCTGAGCGCGATGTTCCATGGACGCCCGCCCGCTTCCTCCGCCGATCCCGTGTCCGCAATGCGGCCGACCCTCGGCCCGGGCGTTTGACGCGACGGGCGTCTGCCCGCGCTGCGCCGGCGCCCGGATTTTTTCGCAGGCGATGGCGGACCGGCCGGGTTCGGCCCCGCCCATACCAACTGCCGGCGCCGCCGCCGGGCCGACCCGCCTCGGCCCCTACTCCATCATCAACGAACTTGGGCGCGGCGGCATGGGTGTGGTTTATCTCGCTCAACACACCCAGCTGGGCCGCATCGTGGCGCTCAAGGTCCTCCCCACCGGCGGCGGCACGACCTCGGATCTCGAAATGCGGTTTCTTCGCGAGGCCCGCACGATCGCGCGCCTGAGCCATCCCCATATCGTCGCGGTCCACGATGCCGGCCGCGATCGCGGTCACGCCTATTTCTCGATGGATTATTTCGAGGACGGCGACCTCGCGCGCCGCCTTCGCACGCAGCCGTTTTCGCCCCGGGAAGCCGCGACGCTCCTGCGGAGTATCGCTGAGGCGATCGCCCACAGCCACGCGGCCGGCGTGCTGCACCGCGATCTGAAGCCCTCAAATATCATGCTCTCGGCCGGCGTACCGCACGTCGCGGATTTCGGCCTCGCCGCCGAGCTCGACCGCAGTGCCGGACTCACCGCGCGCACGGCGATTCTGGGCACACCCCATTACCTTGCGCCCGAGGCGCTGAGTCGCGGCAGCGCCGCGTTGGGCGTGCCATCCGACCTCTACGCCCTCGGGGTGATCTTGCACGAGATGCTGGCCGGTCGCACGCCGTTTGCCGGAGCTTCACCCGCCGAACTGCCCGGGCTGCTCGTCCGCCGCGAGGCCCCGGATCTGCGGCTCCTCGCCCCGCAGGTTCCGCGCGATCTTGCGACGATTTGCGGCAAGTGCCTGGAGTTCGACCCCGCGCGCCGCTATGCCACCGCCGCTGCGCTCGCGGAGGATTTGCGCCGTTTTGTTTCCAATGAGCCGATCAAGGCGCGCCCAATTTCCACCGGTGGCCAGCTCTGGAGCTGGGCCCGCCGGCGGCCCGCGCTGGCCGCCATCTGGTTGCTCTCCTTTTCACTCGCGGTGGCCTCGTTGGTGTCCGCGTTGCTCATCAATCGCGAACGGGTCCGCGCCGACGGCGAGGCCGCCTCGAACCGAGCCCTCGCCGATTTCCTTGGCCAGGACTTTCTGGGGCAGGCCTCGGTTGCCTTTGAGCCCGATCGCAATCTCTCGCTTCGCACCGCGGTGGATCGGGCGGTGGAGAGAATACCCGGGCGCTTCGCCAACGCGCCGCTGGCGGAGGCCGCGGTTCGCTTCACCCTGGGCGCCACCTACCATTCGCTGGGCGAGTACGTTGAGGCGGAGCGGCAGTTCCGCCGCAGCGCTTCGCTTCGCCGCTGGCACCTCGGCGCCAACGACGTCGAGACCCTCCATACCACCGCCGGGCTGGCCGGGACGCTCACCGAACTGGGCCGCAACCACGACGCCGCCGTGCTCGTCCGCGCAGCGTCCGCCGGATTGATCCGCGCCAAAGGCCGGGACCACCCTACCTCGATTGGCGCACTGCAAACGGAGGCACTGGTCGAACGAAGACTCGGGCAAATCCCCAAAGCGGAATCGATCGCGCGAAAAACCCTGGCAAGCGCCCGGAGAGCGCTCAGCCCCGATCACGAGCTGACTCGGAACGCGCTCGTGCATCACGCCGCGGTGCTGGGGCTGCTGGGGAGATTCGACGAGGCCCTCGTGCCCGCCCGCGAAGCCGTGGCGGCGACGGTGCGGGTCCACGGTCCCCGCCACTCCGAAACACTCTGCACCCGGGTCAAGCTCGCCGCCCTCGAAGTTGAGATGGGCGGGGCCCGGGACGCCGAACCGACTCTCCGTGGACTCCACTCCAGCCTGTCCCTGCAACTCGGGCCGGACCACCCCGAGACCCTGCGCGCACTCAGCCATCTGGGCAGCGCACTCTACAGTCTCGGCAGATTTTCGGAGGCCGATTCCACCTTGTCAGAACTGGTCGCCGGGTGCCGCCGCGCCCGGGGGCCCGAACATGGGGCCACCCTGTCGGCCATGAAAAAACTCGCGCTGGCCCGGGGCCGCAACGGCCAGCTCGGCGAGGCCATTGATCTCATGCGCGAGGCGGCCGAGACCAGTGCCCGTGTTTTCACTCCGGAGCACATCACCACCCTGAACTACCTCAAGAACCTCGCCGGGATGCTCATGTTTGCGACCCGCTACGAAGAAGCCTTGGAACCGGCGCGCACGGCCTACGAAACCGCGCGGCGTGCGCACGGCCCCGACGGCACCAGCACCCTCGCGGGTGGGGAAATGTTCGCCGATGCCCTGGGCCTCGCCGGTCGCGACAACGACGCCGTGCCAGTCTGGCGCCAGGTTGCCGAGTCGCTGGGCCGCACTCAACCGGATCATTGGCGCACCCACCACGCGCGTGGGCAACTGGGCAAGGCACTCGCCCGTTCCGGCCAGCCCGCCGAGGCCGAACCACTCCTCCGTGAGAGCCACGCCGCCCTCTCCGCCCGCCTGACCTCACTTCCTGCCGGCCTCCGCAAGACCCCGGGTTTTCTCGCCGAGCAACTTGCCCTCGTCTGCACCGCGCTCGGCCGGCCGGACGAGGCGGCCGAGTGGCAGCCCAAAACCGCCGTCAAGCCGTAGGCTCGTACCGGGGAATATTTTCGAACCCATTAAAGGGGTCATGCTTTACCCTTTGTCCTATATATTTCCTGGCGCCAATGGATGAAGGTAGTGACGATTCATTGGAGGCAAAAGGTAAAGCATGACCCCTTATTCGAGCACCCGACGAAAAATGGGGCAAACCGGCGGAGGCCGCAATGTGGCGACAAAAGCTCGTCGCGCTCTCCGGACCGCCCTGAGCTGCGTCGGGTTCAGCCCTCCCAGTACACGATCCGCCCGCATTGGTCGCAGGTCGGCAATTGCGCCAGCGGATCCACGGTCTTGCCGCGCGCCGCCGACTCGACCTCTCCGGAAACCTTCAGGTGGCAGCCGCCACACTTGTCCCCGTGGATCGCGACGACGACCGGGTGGTTGCGGACCGCGATCCGATCATAGACGCGCAGCTTGAGCGGCTCGACCGGAGCGCGCGCCAACGCGACCTCCGCCTGCACCCCCTTGAGCTCGGCCCCCAAGCTGGCCTCCCGCTCACGCAACATCGCGATGCGCCCCTCGTGGCCCGAGATGTTGGCCTTCAGTTCCGCCTCCGCCGCCACAAATCGATTCTTCGCCTCGTCGATCGAATACATCACCTCGAGTTCCCTGCCCTCCAACTCGGCAATCTCGGCCTGAACCGTTTCAATTTGGTGTCCCATCGCCTGATATTCGTCGTTCTTGCGGATGGAAAGCTGCTGCGTTCGATAAAGCGCCACTTTCGACTCCGCTGATCCAATCTCGGTCTCGAGCAGCTTCTTCTTGGTTTCGAGTTCGCGCACCTCCATGCGCGATGCCTCGATCACCGCCTTTTCCTCGGCGATCTTTTGCTCCACTCGCGCGATGTCGCCCGGCACGGACTTTGCCTGGGCCTCCAACCCCAGCCTCTTCAAATCGCGGTCTTGCAGGATGAGCAGGGCTTGAATCAGCGGGTTCAGCATGTCTGCACCCCACAGTGCCGCCAACCACCCTACCGTCAAACGAAAGTCTTCAGCAGCCTGCCGGACTTCCTTCTGACGGGGCGCTTCCAGGTCTGAAATTCCGCGCGATGACCGGTGCCTGTTCATGGCAGATTGCCCTACCAGCGCATCGCGCCGGGAAATCCCAGATTTTAGATGCCAGACGGACAGACTGTCACTGCCGCTCGGTACACGATTGCCGGGTCAGTCCATTGGCAATCCCGTCGTCCGCGCACCGGTCCAGAAACCCCCTTTTCACTCAAAAAACGAGCGTTTCCTCCCCTGGCCACCCTGCTTACCCCGGGGTCCCCTACCTCCCGGCAAGCGCAAGCCTTTAATCGCAAAAAGAACGGTGTTTCCGGGGCGGTTTTTTATCAAAAAAACCCTCGCCTCCCCCGCGGTTTTCCGGGAATTTTTCCCTTTCATTTTCTGCCCGCCCTCCCTTCCCGAAATCACCTTCATGTCCGACTCTCCCGCCCCGCAAGACGCCGCCAAACAACAAGCCGGAGCCGACGCCTACGACGCCTCCAAACTCGGCAAACTCGAAGGGCTCGAGGCCGTGCGCAAGAAGCCCGGGATGTATATCGGCGGCACCGATGAACGGGCGCTGCATCACTGCGTTTCCGAGGTGCTCGACAACTCGGTGGACGAACATCTCGCCGGGTTCTGCACGCGGATCGAGGTCGCCATCCATGTCGATGGCTCGATCAGCATCCGCGACAACGGTCGCGGCATCCCGGTCGACCTCCATCCACAATATAAGATCCCCGGCGTGGAAATGGTGCTCACCACCCTCCACTCCGGCGGCAAGTACGGCCAGGGCGGCTACAAATTCTCCGGCGGCACCCACGGCGTCGGCGCCAAGTGCGTCAACGCCGTCTCCGAATGGTTCGAGGTCGAGGTCTCGCGCGACGCCAAGGTGCACCACATGAAATTCGAGCGCGGCAAGACCGTGAAAAAACTCGAGGTCATCGGCAAGGCCCGCGCCACCGGCACGCTCATCACGTTCAAGCCCGACGCGGAGATATTCCGCGACACCACCGTGTTTCAAACCGGCCGGATCGGCCAGCGCCTCCGCGAGCTCGCGTTCCTGAATTCCGGGCTCGAAATCATCTTCACCGACGAGCGCCCCGCCGAGGCCAAACCCGAGCGATATTTTTACCGGGACGGTGTCGAGGAGTTCGTCAAGCAGATCAATACCGGCAAGACGCCCCTGCACCCCAAGCCCATCCGCATCCTGAAGGAAACGACGCTCCAACTCGACGAGAAGCCCGCCGAGATCCACTGCGAGGTCGTCCTCCAATACAACGACAGCTACAACGACCAGGTCCTCTGCTATACCAACACGGTGCACAATCCGGACGGCGGCGCCCATCTCTCCGGCTTCCGCAGCGCGCTGACCCGCGCGATCAACCAGTTCTCCAAGGCCAACAATCTCCTCAAGGACAAAGATCCGCAGATCACCGGTGACGACGTACGCGAGGGTCTCGCCGCCGTCATCTCGATCAAGCACAGCGATCCAAAGTTCGAGTCGCAAACCAAGGTCAAACTCCTCTCCCCCGAAGTGGAGAGTGTCGTCGGCTCCGCCACCTACGAGGGCCTGATGCAGTTCTTCGAGACCAATCCCGGCATCGCGAAACGCATCGTCGACAAGGGCCTCAACGCCGCCCGCGCCCGCGAAGCCGCCCGCAAGGCCCGCGAGACCGTGCGCAAGGGAGCCCTCTCCGGCGGCGGCCTTCCCGGCAAACTCGCCGACTGCTCCGAACGCGATCCCGCGCTCACCGAACTCTACATCGTCGAGGGAGATTCCGCCGGCGGTTCCGCCAAGCAGGGCCGCGACCGCCGTTTCCAGGCAATCCTCCCGCTCCGCGGCAAACTCATCAACACCGAGAAGGCCCGGCTCGACAAGGTGCTTTCCAACGAGGAAATCCGCACGCTGATCACCGCCTGCGGCACCGGCATCGGCGAGGGCGACGAGTCCGTCGGCGGCTTCAACGCCGCGAAGGCCCGTTACCACAAAATCATTATCATGACGGATGCCGACGTCGACGGCTCCCACATCCTCACACGGCTGCTCACGTTCATCTACCGCCAGATGAAGGGCCTGATCGAACGCGGCTACGTCTACATCGCCCAGCCTCCGCTCTACAAAATCAAACGCAAGAAGCGCGAGCAATACGTCGACAACGACGAGCAACTCAACCGCATCCTCCTCGAACTCGGTTCCGAGGATGTCGTCCTCACCCGCCTGAAGGACGCCCACGTGTTCGCCCCCGCGCAAATCGACAGGATTGTCGAAAACCTCGCCGCCCTCGAGAAACTCGGCGCCGGCGTCACCCGCTACGGCGCCGCCCTCGACGAGTACCTCGACACCCACGACCCCGCCACCCACTCCCTCCCGCGCTACATCATCCGCGTCCGCACCGGCAATCAGGAGAGCCACGTGTTCCTCCGCGACGAAGGCGCGCTCGCGCAATACCTCGACGACCACAAGCTCAACGCCGACCTCACCGAGCAGTCGGAAAATTCCGGCCCGGCGGAAGACGGCTCGCCGGCGCCGCTCCCCGTCGAAAAGAAGCCGGCCTCCGCCACGACCCGCCGCACGAAACACGAAATCTTCGAGAGCACCGAGATGGCGAAACTGCTCAAGGCCCTCGCCGCGATCGGACTCGACATCGCGCGGTTCAGCCCGACGGAACAGCCGCGTTTCACCATCATCGAGAACCCCGGCCAGAAGAGCGAGGCGACGACCGAGCTCAACGCCCCGCTCGGCATCGTGACCCAGATTCGCGCCAACGGCCGCAAGGGCCTCAGCATTCAGCGCTACAAGGGTCTCGGCGAAATGAACCCAAAGCAGCTCTTCGAGACGACAATGGACCCGGAGAAGCGCCGCCTGCTCAAGGTGAACATCGACGACGCCGCCAAGGCCGACGCGCTCTTCACGCTGCTGATGGGCGACGAAGTACCCCCGCGCCGCCAGTTCATCGAGGACAACGCGCTCAACGTGCAGTTCCTGGATGTGTGAACCGGATGTTCAGTTATTCTGTCAACGGAAGAAAATGCCATGAAGCCACTCCCCACGACACCTCCGACTCTCAAGAAAACTCATCCGCTTCGCACCTCTGCGCGCAGCACACCGCGGGCGGCGGCTACGCGGCGCAGGGAAATGACGCCCGAAGAGTTCGCGTCGGCCGCCGCCAAGCGTAACCCGAAGGGGCGGGAATACCTGGCGGTGTTTGATCACTGGGAAAAGAAACATCCTGGTTATGGCGAGTGGGCGTGGCCACGCCTCAAAGCCGCGATGGAGCGCAACAACGGCCGCACGCGCAAATTCTTTGCCGACTATGTAATCGTCGCCGCGCTCGCGATCAAGACCAACGCCGTTATCGCCACCGAAATCGTCGCTCACCTCGCGCGTTTCGTGGATGCACGCCCTTGGTCAACAATCAGCCCGGCAACCCTCAGCACCTGAGTCCTGTCTCCCTGTCTCCCGCTCTCCCCTCTCCCGCGTCACTCTCCCTTTCCCTCTCCCTTTCCCTTCCCGCGTGTACACCGCCAACGAAAAACTCTCCTCGGCCAACATCACCGACATCATGCAGACGGCCTACATCGAATACTCGATGTCGGTCATCATCTCGCGCGCCCGGCCCGACGCCCGCGACGGCCTGAAGCCCGTGCAACGCCGCGTCCTCTATGCCATGCTCCGCGAGGGCCTGCTGCACAACCGCGCCTTCGACAAGTGCGCCGGCGTCGTCGGCGAGGTGCTCAAGAACTACCACCCGCACGGCGACTCCTCCGTCTACGACACGCTCGTTCGCATGGCGCAGCCGTGGGTCATGCGTTATCCGCTCATCGATCCCCAGGGCAACTTCGGTTCCGTCGACGGTGATCCACCCGCAGCCTATCGTTACACCGAGGCGCGGCTGAAGGACGTTGCCGAAGATCTGCTCAAGCACATCGAGGAGGACACCGTCGACTTCGTCCCCAACTACAAGGAGTCGACCACCGAGCCGACCGTCCTGCCCTCCGCGCTGCCAAATCTGTTGATGAACGGCTCGACCGGAATCGCCGTCGGTATGACGACGAACATCCCGCCGCACAACCTCGACGAGATCATCGACGCCACCGTCGCCATCATCGACAACCCGCGCATCTCCGTCGACGCGATCTGCGACATCGTCAAGGGACCCGACTACCCGACCGGCGGCATCATCTCCGGTCGCGAGGGCATCCTGAGCTACCTGAAAACCGGCAAAGGCATCGTCCGCACGCGCGGCAAGGCCCACACCGAGGAGCTCAAGGGCGGCATGGAACAGATCGTCATCACGGAAATTCCGTATAACGTTAACCGCAACACTCTCGTCCTGCGCATCGCCGAGCTCGTCGGGGAAAAGCAGATTGACGGCATCCGCGATCTCCGCGACGAGTCCGACGAAAACACCCGCATCGTCATCGAGCTGAAACGCGGCGAGCAGGCGAAGGTCGTCATCAACCAGTTGTTTCAGAAGACCGCGCTCGAGTCCTCCTTCGGTGTCACGCTCCTGGCCCTCGACAAGAAGCGGCCGAAGCAGATGAACATCAAGGAGCTCATCGAGTGCTACATCGAGCACCGCCGCGATGTTGTCACGCGCCGCACCAAGTTTCGCCTCCGCGAGGCCGAGGACCGCGCGCACATCCTCGAGGGCTACATCATCGCCCTCGATAACCTCGATGATTTCGTCAAAATCATCCGCGCCTCCCAAAACCGCGAGGAGGCCAAGGTGAAGTTGATGGCGAAGTATCCCCTCTCCGAGCGGCAGACCGACGCGATCCTTGAACTCCGCCTCTACCAGCTCACCGGCCTCGAGCGTGGCAAGATCGAGGCGGAATACCTTGCGTTGGAAGTGCTCATCCTCGAACTCCGCGGCATCCTGGAGTCCGAGGCGGTCCTCCTCGCCCTAATCAAAAAAGAACTCGGCGAGATGAAGGAGAAATACACCTCGCCCCGGCGCACCGAGATCATCGGCTCGGCGGGCGAATTCCGCATGGAAGACGTCATCCCGAACGAGGGCTGCGTCATCACGGTCTCCCACCTCGGCTTCATCAAGCGCACCCCCGTCGCCGATTACCGCTCCCAAAAACGCGGTGGCAAGGGCGTGATCGGCGCGGAAACGTACGAGGAGGATTTCGTGGAGAACCTCTTCACCGCCTCGACGCACGACTACATCCTCTTTCTGACGAGCATCGGCCAATGCCATGCGAAGAAGGTGTATGATGTCCCCGAAGGCACCCGCACCTCCCGCGGTAAGTCCGTCTCCTCGTTCCTCCGGCTCGCCGAGGGCGAAAAGATCGCCGCGATGCTTTGCGTCAAGGATTTCGCCGCAGATCAATTCCTCGTCATGGCGACCAAGAGCGGCGTGATCAAAAAGAGCTCGCTCGCCGATTACGCCAACTGCACCCGCGACGGCGGCCTGATCGGCATCAACCTCGCCGAGGGCGACAGTGTGATCGGCACCGTCCTGACCACCGGCAACGACGAGATTATTCTGGTCTCCCACCAGGGGCTCGCCGTGCGCTTCCGCGAACGCGACGCCGAGTCCGGCGAGGACATCTTCCGCCCCACCGGTCGCGCCACTGGCGGGGTCACGGGCATGCGCTTCAAACTTGAGAGCGACTACCTGCAGGTCATCGAGGTCGTCGATCACCAGGCCAAGTTCCTCGTCGCCAGCGAAGCCGGCCTCGGCGTGCGCACCCGCTTCGAGGATTATCGCCTCATCAACCGCGGCGGCTCCGGCGTCTGGGCCATCACCCTCCCCGAGGACGGCTCCGTCAATCTCGCCGGCGCCCTCAGCGTGAAGGACACCGACGAGATCATGCTCCTGACCGCCAAGGGCCAGAGCGTGCGCTGCCCGGTGAACACGATTCGTGAAACCAACCGCGGCGCGAAAGGCGTCCGGCTGGTTTCCCTCGAAGCCGGCGACAAACTGCTCAGCATCGCCCGCATCGTCGAGACCGACGAGCAACAGGCCGCCTCTGGTGAAGCGCCCGCCGCACCCGCCGAATCCCCGGCGTAGCCCGGACCCTTCCTGACGCAGCAACCACAACGAGCCTCCGGCGGGCAAGCCGGGCGGAGTTAGCCGCAAGAAAGCACCAAACCCAATCCTCTGACAGAGGAATGGGGACCGGGGAATAAAACCCCAATCCCCCGGCCTTGATTCCTTTGTCCCCATTCCTTTGTCATCTTCGGCGGAGCCGGAAAACAGGGTCGCCGCACTCGGCTTCGCGCTGCAGTCGCAACCGACGCCGAACCGATTGCGCGTGGAGGTAAAAAATGCTGGGTAAAATGTGCCCGCCGAGGCGTCTGGTTTTCATCTTTCACCCTCCCCATTTTTTACCTCAGGTTTGTTCTGGTCAGATTGAGGGAACGAGGAAAGAGAATGATTGGTGCATTCCGGAAATCGTCGCGGATTCCACCTCGGCGCCCGGGGCCGGCAGCACTTTCTCCTTTCCTCTTTCGGCATTCATCATTCGCTCTTTGATCCATGGCTGGCCGCATCACCTCGCTCCTTGATCCCTCGCGCATCGCGCTGCACGTGCATGGCACACGACGCACGGCCGCTCTCCACGAGGTCGCGAAACTCCTCGACGGTCATCCCGACGTCGCCAATTTCGCCGGCTTTTACGAGGAACTCCTCGCCCGTGACCGGCTGGACACCACCTGTCTCGGCAACGCTATCGCCCTGCCCCACGCCCGCACCGAGCACGTGAAGCAAATCGTCCTCGCCGTCGGCCGCAGCGCCGCCGGCATCCCCTTCGATGCGAATGGCGAAATCGTCCGCCTCTTCTTCGTCCTCGGCACCCCGAAGAGCAAACCCGGCGACTACCTCGCCGTCGTCAGCGCCCTGTGCAAGATCCTCAAGGATCCCGCCGACCGTGCCACGTTTCTGACCGCTCCCACCCCCGAAGCCTTCATCGCCGCCGTCGCCGCCGCCGAAGTAAAGCTGGGGCTCTGATTCGGAGCTGGGAGTACGATGTTGGGAGTTCGGCGTTCGGAATTCACGGTGCGCACCAGCCTTGGCCGTCTTGATAAAGTCGGGTGCATTTTACCGCTGAAAACGAAAACACTGAAAGGTGGAACCCGATGTCCTCATCGGGTTGGGGCTCTCAAGGTTGACGCCGGCTGAGGTGCGGCCGACGGATCGGCGGTTGCCAACCGCCGCCACGCTGCGGTTGCCATGGGCGCTTGGGCAAGCGCCCCTCCTTGAGCCCGCACTCTAATTCGCAGCGTCAACTCGGAGACGCACCCCCTTCGAAATTCTCATCTCCTCGCGGCTCGACGCCGTCGTGCCAAATCATCACGCTCCGTCCCGATGATTCGCTCTTTCATCTTCAGTGATGGCAAACTCGTCGGCCAGGACCTCGAGTTGGAGGCTCTCCGGCTGGTGAGCGCCGACAAGGGACTGGTTCTCTGGGTCGACCTCGCCACCCCCACGCCAGAGGAAATCAAGGCCATCCTCGAGGGCGTTTTCCAGTTTCACCCGCTCGCGATCGAGGACTGCGTCGCGCCCAACTCCCTGCCCAAGGTCGAGGATTACGAGGACTACCTCTTCATCGTCACCCATGCGATCGACTTCACCCGCACCGAGAAATTCAACACCACCGAACTCGATCTCTTTCTCGGCAAGGACTACCTCGTCACCTTTCACACCGCGCCGCTGCGCTCGGTGACGACCATGATCGATCGCACGGTCAAGAACGTGGGCGTTGGCCCGCGCGGCCCCGACCGCATCGCCCACACGATCATCGATCTGCTCGTCGACAACTACGCCCCCGTGATTGACGAGCTCCGCGCCGAACTGGAGGAACTCGAGGAGCACGTCCTCGCCCAGGAGTCGGTGCACAAGACGCTGGTCGGCGAAATGCTCCATGTGCGCAACGACTTCACCCGCCTCCGCACGATCGTGCGCCCGCAGCGCGATGTGATCGACCGCCTCGCCCGCGGCGACAGCAAGATGATCCGCCCCAAGCTGCTGCCGTATTTCCGCGACCTGCGCGACAACCTCGCCCGCCTCGAAGACACCGCCGTCGGCTACCACGAACGGCTGATGATGGCCTTCGACATTTACCTGAACAAGGCCGCCTTCGAAGCCAACGAGGGCATCAAGTTCCTCACCGCGATTACGGCTGTCACGATTCCGATCATGGTCATCGGCACATGGTACGGCATGAACTTCGAATCGATGCCGGAACTGAAGCACGGCTACCCCTGGGCGATCGGCTCCACCCTCGTGACCACGATCTTGATGGTGATCTACTTGAAGAAGAAGAAGTGGTTCTAGATTTTCGCGCCGCGAAAACCTGCGGCCCAGCAGGACCCGCGGGATCCTGCCGGCCCGGCAGGCCCTGCTGGGCCTGGTGGTCCCTGCGACCCAACGGTGGCGCCCCGGAGGGGCGACTCGTTGGGCGCAGAAACCGGTTACTGTTTTCGATAAACGTTCACATCGAAGTGCACCTTTCCTCCCGGACCACTCGTGCGATTCTTCAGCTCGATCGCGTAGCCACCGATGTAGACATAGCCCGTCGGCGCGGGTCCAAATCCCGTCGGGATGGGTGTCGTTTTCATGGGAGTCGAAGCTGGTTTGCGGCGATCCCGAATCGTGCCGGCCCTGAGGTTGGCCGGCGGTTTACACCGCCGGAATCACCGCCGCTTGTCGTCTCACGTTTGGCGATACCTCATGGCGCCGTCAGAGCTTGGTAATCCAGCGGGGAGCTCCCGCGGTCCAGACGTTGACTCCATCGAACGCGAATCCCCACGTGCCGATCGCGGAATATGCCCCGAGAATCGTACCGTCGCCCGCCATCTTGGTCACGATTCCGAGTCCCGGGTTGGACACCCAGACATTCACCCCGTCGGAAATGATTTTGACAGTATAGCCGCCGGAGCCCGCCGTCGCAAAATCCCCGACAATCGCCCGATCGCTCACGCGGATTTTCTTAACGCGGCCCGGCGCACCATCATTGCTCGACACCCAAAGGTAGGTGCCGTCGAACGTGATTCCGGAGGGCCGGTTGGACAGCCAGATCGAACCCAAATTGGCGGCATCGCTGGCCCGCAGGATGGTGAGCGAGGAGCTGTTGTCATTCGCGACCCAGACATTCTGCCCATCGAAGACGAGATCGCTCGGCGAGTTTCCGGTTCCCACGGTGGCGAGGCTCGCCCCGTCGCTCGCGCGGAGTTTCGTCACATTGCCACTGTTGGCATTCGCCACCCAGATGTTGGCTCCATCAAAGACCATCGCGACAGGCCAGGCCCCGACCGCATACCTGCCCAGCAACGCTCCGTCGGTCGCGCGGAATTTCCAAACTCGGTTTTCGCCCGCCGCATTTACCCAGATATTTGCCCCGTCGAACGTGGCGGCACCCGCCTCGTAGCCGGAGGGGTATGCTCCCAGAATTGCTCCGTCATTGGCGCGCAACTTGACTAGAACGCCGGGATTGTTGGATCCGTAGGAAATGGGAGCCCAGATGTTCGCCCCATCGAAAGTTGGAGTGTCGATGCCACCCATGAACGGAGGGTAGCCTGTTCCCGCGGCGCTTGTAAGATCAAACGAGGTGCTCTGGTTGGCGCCATACCATTTCTTCAAAGCGACCTGTAACGGATTCGGGCCGGATGAACCCGCCAGCCCTTGAACACCCTGTGGTCCGGCTGGACCTTGAAGGCCGGTGGCACCCGTCGCACCGGCGGCCCCGGCAACTCCCTGCGGACCCGTACCACCGTTGTCGCCCTTGAGACCTTGCAACCCAGTTGGGCCGACTGCTCCCGTTGCCCCCACCGCACCAGTGTCCCCCTTGAGTCCCTGAATTCCCGGTGCACCTTGTTCACCCGGGTCGCCCTTGTCCCCTTTGAGACCTTGTGCACCGGCCGCTCCCGTAAAACCCTGATCTCCCTTCTGGCCCTGAACACCCTGTGGCCCCTGTGTTCCCGGATCACCCTTGGGACCTTGGAGCCCTTGCATGCCCGCCAGCCCCTGAGCGCCCTGAAGACCTGGCGACCCTTGCGGACCGGTGTCGCCGATCTCGCCTTTCGGTCCTTGTGGGCCCGCAGGACCAACCGCACCAATCGTCAGATCGAGCGACAAGGCGTTGTTGGTGCCTTGCCCCACGGTCAGCAAATACGTCCCGGCAGCGGGTTGCGCCGGAAGCGTCGCGAGTATTCTTCCAGTGGCGGCTTGGTAGCTCGCCGGGACCGCATTTCCATCAAACCTGACGGTCGACGAAAGGTTACCGTTGCCCAAACTCTCCCCGGCGATAGTGATTACTTTGGTGCTCGGGTCGTAACTGGCGTTTTGAATCGTCGGATTTGTCGCGGCGGCGTACAGCGACGTCATCGTGGTCGCGAGCAATGCGCTGATTAGGTTCCTGATGATGTTATTTGTTTTCATGGAGAAAATCGATCTGATCGGTGACGGGTGGCAGAGCAGGAGACGTGGAACGCGAGAGTGCCCGGCCCATGTTACCGCTGTATTACCGTCGCATCCTTTTTGCTGCCGATTCGGGCCCAAACCGGCGGTACGCCGGGGGCACGAAAGGTGCAGCGAAGTCGTGGACGCTCGCTGCAATTGAAATGAATTCGGTGGCATGCTTCATTGGCCGAAGGAGCGAGGCGGGGTGTGATTCGAAGCGAGGTTGGTAAAGGTGTCCTACTCTCCAGCGCGAAATTTCCCTAAAAAACAGGTCATTTTTTCAGCAGAATTTTGATAAAGAAGTCTGCCCGGCAGCACCTGCCACGTTTGATCCGTACGATTGATGAGCTAGCAAGCCGAGCGTCGGGCGAAATCGCCATGAACCACCGGCTTGCGACCGACAGCGGCACCCGGCGGGTCCTCACCGTCTCAGCGGCGCCGGATCGGCCGGCGGCACGGGTGTCGTACTGCCGGCACAGGCAGGTGGCGGGATTTATTCCTCCCGCAGGAAATTTTCCATCACCCAGAGCTCCAGCCTCGGCTGGCCGGCGGAAAACGTGATCCGCGTTCCGTCGGGATGGGCGTGGGGATACCGCACGCGCGGCGTCGCCATCACCACTTCCGGGGTGCCGCCATCGACGGGCACGCGCACCAATTCCGATGTGATCGAGTCAGGCATCCGTTCGGCCTGACGATTGATCTGCCAGACGCCGACCATCACCGCGCGACCATCGGCGCTCCACGTGAACATATCCCATCCCGGGATGTAGCGGCCCTTCGGCACCTCGTAGATCACCTTCGGCTCACCACCGGCGATCGGCACGAGGTGCAGCTTGCCGCTGGCTCGAAATACGAGCGATCGACCGTCCGGCGACACCGCGAAGAATCCAGCATTGTCCGCGCGCTGAATCTCCCGCTCCCTGCCCGTGGCGAGTTCGCGGCGTACAATCGTCGTCGTCCACGGCTTCTCGTTGATGCCATGTTCGTAGAAAATCGCACCGCCCTCCGGCGCCCACTGATATGCCCGGTATAGACTCCCCGTCGGTTTGCCGTCATCGATTATCGCCCGGCTTCCGGTGGCGACATCGACGAGATAGAGTTTCTTTTCCTCACCGTCCCACTGCGAAAAGCAAAGCAGCGATTTCCCGTCGGGCGACCACTTGGGACCGTAAAGACCTTCGGCCACCAGGCGGTCCTGCTGCGTTTCCGCCTCGAGCACTCGAATGACGAACGGCGGCCGCCGGGAACTGTAGGCGAGCTTGCGGCCGTCGGGCGACCAGCTGGCCGCCGAGTTCGTGCCCTCGAATTGCTCGATCGCCTTCACCGGCTCGCCGCGCGCCCGCCCGCTCCCCGGCTCGATTGCCAGGGTGAAAACATCCTGCACCCATTGCCGGTGCGCGAAATAGAATGCTCCGCTCTGCGTGAATCCGACGGGCTCCGGCTCGCCCAAATCGCTTTTTACCAGCCTGACCTCACCGGACGGTTTTCCCCTCACGCAGTCGATCAGCCACGCGTCGAAATTTCCACGCCGGTTGCTCGCAAAGAGGACCGCATCCGAAGTCGGGCTCCAGCCCATCAGGCGATCGTCGGCCTGGTGCTGGACAAGCGACGATTCGATCCCGGTCGCGACGTCCACGACGAAGAGGTCTGAGTTCATGCCCTTATCATCGACCGCCACATCGTAAACCAGCCAGCGGCCATCGGGTGAAAAGCTCATTCGCCCCGGCTCGCGGGCGCCGGTGGATCGCAAGGCACGCAGCGCTCCGCTGGCCGCATTGATCAACGCCACGCCATACGCTTTATCCTTCTTCGTCACGACCGCGAACTGCCGTCCGTCAGCCGCCCACGCGTGGAGCCAGATGTAGTCCAGCGATTCGGCGGTGAACTTCGCGACGGTTCGCGCCTCGGTTCCGTCGAGGTTGAGGATGCGAAGGTCGCCGCCGTGCTCCCGGTCCCCGTTGAGCAGGGCCACCTGCCTGGAGTCGCCGGAGAAACGCACGCCAAGTTTCGCCTGCCCCAGTTTCCGCAGGGATTGGGACTCGACGTCGAAGAGCGTGATTTGGTTCCCGTCCCCGTGATAAAGAAAATGGCGGCCGTCGGGCGAAACACCCGCCGCTCCCCACGTGCCGGGGAATTTTGCCAGTGGCACCTGCCGAATGGCAAAGGCTGTCCTGGCACCGGCGGACGTTTGCGCGACAATTCCTTGCGCCGACGCCAATGACACCGGGCGCTCTTGAGGCAGGAAATTCTCCAGCACCGCAATCTCGCCGTTGCTCGCGCCGACCAGTGTCATGCCCAGTTTCGTCGAGTCCGGCGACCACGCCGGCGGAACCAGCATCACATAGTGCTTGAGTTCACCCGTCACCACCGTGTGGTTCCAGGCGCCATCCGCCGCGACGACGTGCAGTTCGATTTTGTCGTTGTTGGCGTAGTACGCGATCATCCGCCCATCGGGTGACCATCTTGGAAAAACCGCCGAACTGTTGCGGCCTTCCATCGTCCCGAGTTTCGGCATCGACCCGAGGTCGGCGATCGTTTTCGGTTCTTTGAACGCGCGGTCCGAGACGAGCAGCAGAACCGACCCGTCGCCCGGCCGGCGTACGACGTACGCGATGCGGGCCCCGTCGGGCGAGACATCGGAGTACTCCACCGGCTGCGGCGCGGCCGGGGCCGGCAGATGCTCCGACTTCCCCTCCAGATCGATCGCCGCGTAGCGGGGCTCCGTCGCCGGATACAGCCGCAGCACGAATCGCCGGCTGTCGTCCGTCCATCCGACGGGCTTGGAATCGCTGACCCCTTCCTCGCCCTTGATCGAATGCAGCGGGCGCAGCTCCTGGGTCTGCAGATTGTAGGCGTGCAACCCGAAGAACCTCGGGCCTCCCGGCGCCATCGCGATCCACTGACCATCCGGCGACCAGAATGCCTTCATGATTCGCCGCATCCCGATGTCGATCGCCGCCTCGCGGCCATCCTCCAGCACCTGCACACAGAGCAGTTGATTGCGGAAATACGCCACGCGCTTTCCGTCCGGCGACCAGGTGGGACTCCCCGTGCGACCAAGAAACGATCGCGCAATGGGCTTCGGCCGGCTCAGCCGTACCGGCCCGTTCGGGTTGACCTCCACGACCGAGGCATCCGATTCGGAGTGGGAGTTGTTGAAAACGAGGTGGCCGCGGGCTGTCCGGCGCTTCGTCGGATTGCCGATGTCCGACTTGACGAGAAAGGGTGCCGCCACCGGCTTCCCCCCGGCCACCCTAACCGCCCACAGATCCCATGTGCCCCGGCGATCGCTGCTGTACAGGATGGTCCGGCCGTCGCCGGACCAGATGGGCGAGTCCTCCTCGGTCGGCAGGTCGTTCAGCCGCACCACCGCGCCGGTTGCAAGGGCGAACACGTGAATCGCCGACTTCACGCCGACCTTGCGGGCGAACGCAACGTATCTGCCGTCCGGCGACAGACGGGGATGCCGCTCCATGTTCCACGGCAACAGGTGCCGGACCTCACCCGTGGCAACCGAGACCGATACAAGGTCCCGCGTTCTTTCCTTCTGCTTGAGGGCCATGCACAGAAGCACCGCGCCATCGCTCGACCAGTCCCACGCGTAGTAGGAGAGATTGGGTTCGTACGGCCGGACGATTCGCGTCTCCCCCGTGGCGAACGAGGTCATCCGCAGATCATTTTGCTGGTCGGGCAGCCACCAGTTGTAGGCAATCCATTGCGAGTCCGGCGACCACGTTGGATCGTCGGCGAACGTATAGTCCTTCGGCTTGGCTGGAGTGAACGAGGTGATCTGCTTTACCGCTCCCGTGCCCAGCGTTTTCACAAACAGGTCCGCCGAGTTGACCCCGTCCCAGTCCACATAGGCGACCCTCGTCTCATCGGGGGAAAGTTCACCGTACGCCTCGTAACCCGCACCGATCAGGACAATCCGGCTCGTCAACCCGCGCGGCGGCGCGGGGGTATCAGTCCCCGATAACAACGCTTGCACCGTCGGAATCCCCGCTGGCCCGGCCTTCTCCATCCGGCCCGGTTCGCGGGGCGTAGCTGGCGCAGCGCGGGGTGTCGCGGAAACCTCCGTCGGTGGCTGGGCTGGTCTCTCGCGAAACACCAGCTGCGATAGCGTCAGCCCGGCAACGAGTGAAAGCGCCGCGGCCGCACCGGCGATCAGCGCGAATTTGTTCCGGGCGGTGAATTTCTGAAACCGATAGGCGGCGCTCGGCGGCCGGGCAACGACCGGTTCATTTGTGAGATGCCGGTTGACGTCCGCCGCCAACCCGCTGGCCGTTTCGTAGCGGCGCGTGCGGTTCTTCTCCAGCGCCCGCATCACGATCCAGTCCAGATCGCCCCGCAGGAGCCCGGAGAGTTGCGCCGGGGCCGTGGCCCGCCGTCTGGCCACCGCCTCGCGATCGGCCTCGCCGAGCGTGCTCAAGCGCGTCGACGGACGCGGCGGATCGACTTCCCGGATGATCCGGCGGATTTCGTCCAGGCCGCTTTCGTGCAGCGCTTTGGGATCGAACGGCGGCCGGCCCGTCAGCAGTTCGTAGAGCAGCACGCCGAGCGAGTAGATGTCGCTGCGCGCATCCACCTCGAGGTCGGTGAGCTGCGCCTGCTCCGGGCTCATGTAGGCGGGTGTCCCGATGAATTGTTCGAACGCGGTGAAAACCGAATGGTCGGTCAGCCGGCCCTGCGTTGCCTTCGCGATGCCAAAATCGATCACCTTCGGCACGGCCACGTCGTCGTGCATCGTCACGAGGATGTTGGTCGGCTTGATGTCGCGGTGGATGATTCCCTTCTGGTGCGCGTGCTGGATCGCGTGGCAGACCTGCACGAAAAGCTGCAGCCGCTCCTTGGTGGAAAGACTCTCCGCGTCGCAGTAGCGCGTGATCGGCATTCCCCGGACGAGTTCCATCACAAAGAACGGACGGCCCGTCTCCGTCGCCCCGGCATCGAGCACCCGCGCGATGTTGGGATGATCCATCAGCGCGAGCGCCTGGCGCTCCGCTTCGAACCGCGCGATGACCGCCTTCGTGTCCATGCCCAGCTTGATCACCTTTAACGCCACGCGGCGGCGGACGGGTTCCTGTTGCTCGGCCATGTACACAACCCCGCACCCGCCTTCGCCGATTTTCTGGAGCAGTTTGTACCGCCCGATGCGATCGCCCGGCTGTTCCTCCGGGATCGGCGGCGGGCGTGGCACCATCGGCAGCGTAAAGAAACGATCGGCCTCGTCGTTGGCGATCAGCAGCGCCTCGACGCGGGCGCGCAGGGCGGCATCGCCGTCGCATTCGCGCTCGAGGAACGCGGCGCGTTCCGTGAGCGGCACGTCGAGAGCCGTCGCGTAAATTTCCTCTTCGCGGCTCATCGGGTTGCGATCAGCGTCGGTGGCCGAGCATCGGGTTGCTCCGGTTTCATTCCACCCGCCCCAGATAACGGTCCAACCACGCGGTAATTTCGGCTTCGGCCTGGTTGAGCGGCACAAAATGCCCGGCGTCGTAGATCACGTGTCGTTTGTGCTCCTGGGACGTGCCCAGCGATCGAAACATCGGCAGTTGCGACGTCTCCAGCGGTCGGATGAAGTCGTAACGGCCGTTCAGCATCAACGTGGGAACGGTGACGCGTGGCGCGAAGTTGAAGGGGTCCACCATCGGAAGCGGTTTCCCGTTTTCGAAGCCACCGCCCACCAGCACACTCACCTTGAAACGCGTTTCGACCGCAATCATCACGGAACTCCACGTCGCACCCCAACTGTTGCCGGCAAACGCCAGCTTGTCGGTTTGAATGTCCTGGCGGGTCTCGAGATAATCGATGGCGCGGCCAACGTCCTTGGAGACCTGAATTATCCAATCGCGCTTCGTCGACTGTCCACCGCTGGGCTGCGGCCCTCGCTCGAAGGTGCCCTTGTAAATCGGAAACATCAGCGCCCGCCCGCTGCCCAAAATCCGTTCGTAAAACTGCCAGTCATACAAGCGCTCGCTCGAACGCATGCGCTGCGCGCCCGAGGTCGGAAGGTAGACCACTGTCTGGTGCGGCGGCGAAACCTTGCGTGGGAGAAGCAGGAAGGCGTTCATCCGCTCGTTGTTGTAGGCGGCATTGAAGGCGATTTTTTCCTTCCGCCAGCGCGGGTCGGAATCGTCGACCGCTTCCACCTGCGGCGCCAGGTTGGTCTTGTCGTAGGAGAATGAATTCTTGAATTGCGCGACCTCGGATTCGCCAGCCGGTTTCTCGGCGGCGTAATTGCGCCGGGTTCTCACGACTGGCGCATCGAACGGCAGCTCACCGGGAGCAACCAATTTGATGCATCGAAACCCGTTGAGCGGCGATCGGTCGAAAGGACGCAGCGCATCCGAATCGTTGAACATGTATTCCGGCTCGCGCCACCCACCGCCCAGAATGTAACGCCTGCCCGCGTCGGCTTCGTTCCAGCACCACTCTTTCGCGTTGCCCGCCAGATCGTAAACGCCGTGGGCGCTCATGCCCTGATATCGGCCCACCGGCGCCGGGCCGCGCCCGCTAAAATTGCTGAACGGCACCACGTAGGCGGCCTGGCTTGTCACCGCGGCGTGCCGCCAATGGTGCACGGACGGCAGACGTTTGCCGGCGAACTCGGCGTAGGCCGCCGCTTCGAACCAGCTTACTCCCAGCACGGGAAAGTCGGCCTCGCCATCACCGAAGGTTTCGTTCTTCCAGGTGGCCGGCCCGGGCCGGTCGGTGCTGTCGCGAAATAACGCCATGGCCTCGGCCCAAGTGATCGGCTTGACGTCGAGGTTGAAGCGGTGTTGCCAAAACTTCTCGGTCGCATAACCCCCGGCGTCGACGAAGGCCTTGAACTCGCGGTTGGTCACCTCGAACTTGTCGATCCAGAAATCCCCCAATTGAACGGGCGGAAACCCGGTGGCTAACGAATCCGTCTGCGTACCTCTCAGAAACACCATCTCACGCGGGACGGTATCCGTTGCGCTGAGGCCGAATCTCACTCCTTTCGCAGCCCACTGGGCCCGTTCCAGTGTCACGTATCCCTCCTTCCTGACTCGCCAACGATGGAAGTCCTGGGCGATGCGAATGTCCGTCAAGGGGGTTTTCCCGAGATACTCCCAATCGGAAACCGGTTTGCCATAGGGTTTGATATAGACCTCCGCCCCCGCCGGCGTGGTCTCGATCGTGACGTTCGCCGAAATCTTTGGCCAGAGGCCCGTCAACGCCGGATCCTGCGGCAAATACTCCTCCGCGGCCCGGGCGAGGACGAAGGCGCCGGAAACATCGTCCTTCCGCATCAGTCGGTCTATTTCCGGCAACGCGATTTCCCGCGCCCATCGCACCTTCGCTTCGCGTTCCCGCGTCACCGCCGCGGCCCGCCGCAGGGATGTCTCACTCGCTTGGGCCCGCAAAGTCTCCGCCCGCAGTTCGCCCCGGATGCGCTCCCCCCGCTTGTTCACCGCGATGCTCACACTCGCGGCGACGGCCAGCGCGCCGGTGATCAGCCCTGCGGTCGCAAACCCAACGCGATGCCGCCGGATGAATTTCTGCAGAATGTAGGCTGGGTTCGGCGGCCGCGCCACGATTGGCTCGTGGCAAAGGTGCCGCTGGATGTCCGCCGCAAATCCACTGGCCGTCTCGTAACGCCGCGCCCGGCTCTTTTCCAGCGCCTTCATCACAATCCAGTCGAGGTCGCCGCGCAGCAGCGTCGGGAGTTGCGCGGGAGGAACTCGCCGACACTTTGCCACCGTCGCGCGATCCGCATCACCGAGCGTGCTCAACCGCGTCGACGGACGCGGCGGCTCGACTTCGCGGATGATCCGGCGGATCTCGTCGAGCCCGCTTTGGGCCAGCGCCTTCGGGTCGAACGGCGGCCGGCCGGTCAGCAACTCGTACAGCAGTACGCCCAGCGAGTAGATGTCGCTGCGCGTGTCGACATCGACCCCGCCGACCTGCGTCTGCTCCGGGCTCATGTAGGCCGGCGTGCCGATGAACTGCTCGAACGCCGTGAACACCGTGTGATCCGTCAACCGGCCCTGGGTCGCCTTCGCGATTCCGAAATCGATCACCTTCGGCACCGACACCCCGTCGTGCACCGCGACGAGAATGTTCGAGGGCTTGATATCGCGGTGAATAATCCCCTTCAGATGCGCGTGCTGGATGGCCTGGCACACTTGCACGAACAGTTCCAACCGCTCCGTGGTGGAGAGATTCTCCTCATCACAATAACGGGTAATTGGCACGCCACCGACCAATTCCATGACGAAGAACGGCCGGCCCGCACTCGTCGCGCCGGCATCGAACACCTTGGCGATATTCTGATGCTCCATCAGCGCGAGCGCCTGCCGTTCCGCTTCGAAGCGCGCCACCACCTCCCTGGTGTCCATGCCCAGCTTGATCACCTTTAACGCCACGCGGCGGCGGACGGGATCCTGTTGCTCGGCCATGTACACAACCCCGCACCCGCCTTCGCCGATTTTTTGGAGCAATTTGTAGCGGCCGATCCGATCGCCCGGTTTTTCCTCCGAGATCGGCGGCGGACGCGGCCCCAGCGGCAGCGTAAAGAACCGATCGGCCTCGTCATTCGCGATCAGCAGCGCCCCAAGGCGCGCCCGCTGCGCCTGGTCCCCTTCGCAGGTGCGATCAAGGAACGCTCCCCGTTCCGTCGGCGGGAGGACGACCGCCGCGCCATAGATTTCCTCGTCGCGACTCATGGCCGGGGGGACGAAAGACGTTGGCGACAATGGTCTCAAGAGAGGTTCTCCATGCACTTCAGCGCGAAATTTCGCGGCAGATTAGGTCATGCTGCGCAAAGGTTTTTTGGCCCGAACGGTCTGACGGCCGGGGAGTCAGCCGCGCAGCGCCTTGATTTCGTTCATGAGCCAGGCCCGCGCATAACTCCAATCGCGCTTGGCCGTGGTCTCCGAAATCCCCATCACGGCGGCCACCTCCTCGAGCGTGAGCCCGGCAAAATAGCGCTGCTTCACGAGCTCCGCCTTGCGGGCGTCGTGGGCCGCCAGCCGATCGAGGGCCTCGTGGACGAGCAGGAGTTTGTCATCCATCGCCGGCGCGACGAGGCTGAGCGGTTCGAGGTCGCCGCTCACCCGTTCCAGCTCGCCGCCATGGCGCACCGCCCGGCGACGACGCGCGTTCTCGATCAGGATCCGTCGCATGCCCTCGGCCGCGGCCGCGAAAAACTGCGCGCGATTGTGCCACTGCGGCTGCTGATCGCCGCCGAGCCGCAGCCACACTTCGTGCACCAGCGCGGTGGGTTGCAAAGTCTGGCCGTCGGCTTCGCGCGCCATCTTCGCAGCCGCCAGCTTGCGCAGTTCCCCGTAGACGAGCGGCAGGAGCTGGTCGGCCGCTTGCGGATCTCCCAGGTCGATGTTCCGGAGTAACAACGTGACATCGCCGGGCGGCGTTTCAACGGATCGCGATTCACTCATTAGGGGGCGTTCGCGCAAACGTTTTCGGGAAGGTGAAATCCGATCCGCGGCGAATGAAAAATGCTCGCGGCCGATTCGCCCGGTGGCAACCCAACAGTTTGCCGATCACCTGCGACGCACTACCTGCGAACGGCCCTGTAGACGCACCCCGGAAAAATCCTCGCCACCCGCGCACCCGCGTGGCTCCCTCCGACACGTTCCCTCACGTCGCCGTCCCTTGTTACTCCCGGTCCGCTCCTCCCCGCCTCTCCCTCTCTCCTTCTCCCGCTCCTCGTGGCTTGCGGTCCTGTGGTCCGTAGTCCGTAGTCCCTGCTCCCCTTCCTCCGCCCACCCCATGCCCTGGTCTCAAAACTACTCCCCCCTCGGCGGCATCGGCACGTCGGCGCTCATCGCGTCGCTGCCGGTCGTCGTGTTGCTCGGCCTGCTCGCGTTCTGGCATGTGCGCGCGCACATCGCGGCCATCGTCGCGCTCGTCGTCGCGCTCGCCACCGCGATCGGCGTGTATGGGATGCCGACGCAGCTTGCGCTCGCCTCGGCCGGCTTCGGCGCCGCCTTCGGCCTGCTCCCGATCGGCTGGCTCATCCTCAACGCGATCTTCATCTACCAAATCTCGGTCGAGACCGGGCAGTTCACCGTCCTGCAAAAGCAGGTCGCCGGGGTCTCCGGCGACCGCCGCATCCAGGCGCTGTTGATTGCGTTTTCGTTCGGGGCATTCATCGAGGGCGCGGCCGGTTTCGGCGCACCCGTGGCAATCAGCGGCGCGCTCATGATCGGGCTCGGCTTCCGGCCGCTCGAGGCCGCGAAGCTCGCGCTCATCGGCAACACCGCGCCGGTTGCCTTCGGTTCGCTCGGCACGCCGCTCGTCACGCTCGCACCGCTCACCGGCCTCGATCTCCAGTTGTTGAGCGCGATGGTCGGGCGCCAGTTGCCGTTCTTTTCTCTGCTCGTGCCGTTTTGTCT
>SXSC01000281.1 GCA_005792355.1 Opitutaceae bacterium | reverse complement strand
TCGTCACCCGCAAGATCACGCGCGCCGCCACCCGGATCAAACTCGGCCTGCAGGATTCGATCTACCTTGGAAACCTCGACGCGCAGCGCGACTGGGGCTTCGCCAAGGAATACGTCGAGATGATGTGGCTGATGTTGCAGCAGGACAAACCCGACGACTATGTGGTGGCGACCAACGAGACCCACAGCGTGAAGGAATTTTGCCAGGAGACGTTCGGGCTCCTCGGCCTCGACTGGGCGAAACACGTGAAGTACGACGAGCGCTATGAGCGTCCGGCGGAGGTCGAACTCCTCATCGGCGACCCGGCGAAGGCGCGGCGGCAGCTCGGCTGGGAACCCAAGGTGCGCTTCAAGGAGCTCGTGAAGATCATGGTCGAGCACGATCTCGAACTCGCGAAGCGGGAGGCGCAGATCGCGAGCCTGCCGAGGGTTTCGAATTCGCCGTTCGCATGAAGCTGAACACGGTGAAATTTTTCGACACAGAGGGCACCGAGGAGACACGGAGGGCGCAGAGTCGTAGCAACATGCTTTTCTCCGTGGCCTCAGTGCCGCCTCGGTGGCCTCTGTGACTTGTCTTCCGTGAAAATATTTATCGCCGGGCATCAGGGCATGGTGGGGGCGGCGCTGGTGCGCCGGTTCGAGCGCGAGCCGGGGGTGAGCCTGCTGGTGCGTTCGCGGCGGGAGCTGGATCTGGTGAACCAGGCGGACGTCAACGCCTTCTTTGCCGCGGAGAAACCCGAGGTCGCGATCATCGCGGCGGCGAAGGTGGGGGGGATTCACGCCAACAAGACGTACCCGGCGGAGTTCATCCATTCGAATCTGGCGGTCGCGGCCAACACCATCGACGCTGCCTGGCGCGCCGGGACGCGCCGGCTGTTGTTCCTCGGAAGTTCGTGCATCTACCCGAAGCATGCGCCGCAGCCGATGTCCGAGGACTGCCTGCTGACGAGCCCGCTCGAGCCTACCAACGAGGCCTACGCGATCGCCAAGATCGCCGGGCTCAAGCTTTGTCAGTATTACCGCCAGCAATACGGCGTGCTGTTTCACTCGGCGATGCCGACCAATCTCTACGGTTCGGGCGACAACTATCATCCGCAGAATTCGCACGTGCTGCCGGCGCTCATCCGGCGGTTTCACGCGGCCCGGGAGGCGGCGCAGCCGGAAGTCGTCGCGTGGGGCACGGGTTCACCGCGGCGCGAATTCCTGCACGTCGATGATCTCGCCGAGGCCTGCGCGTTTTTGCTGCAGCTCGGGAATCCACCCGACTGGATCAACGTGGGCACCGGGGTGGACGTGACGATTCGCGAACTCACGGAGATGGTCGCCGCCACCGTCGGCTACCGCGGGAGGATCGTGTGGGACGCGACGAAGCCCGACGGCACGCCGCGCAAGCTCATGGATGTTTCGCGGCTGACGGCGCTGGGCTGGCGGGCGCGCACCGCGCTGCGTGAAGGCCTCGAGCAAACGTACGCGAGCTTCCTCGCCGAAAAAGCCGCGGGGACGCTGCGGGAGTAGCGCGGGATTTGCGGGGCGGTCCCGCGGTAACTCGCCTGAATGAGGTAAGCGAAACGGATTCAGGCCGGCGAAGCCAGGATTGGTGCGCGGGGTCGGAACGCGAGTGAAGTCTACCTCGCGCAAGCCATCGCGACGCTTCGCCGTGTTTCCGGTGCGCGCGGTCCAGCTATTTGCCCTGCCTGGAAACGCGAAGACGCTTCGAGCCCGGGATTGCGAGTTTTGTCCACGACAACTGTGAAGCTTGCCAAGGAAGACGCCTTGGACTCTGGTTTGAGTATGCCTCCTGCAGTCGCTACCACCGTTCGGAAGAAAGCGTTGCGGCGGCGTCCGAGTCGCAGTGCTGCCAAACCGCGACTTGTCGTCGTCTATGCCGGGCGACTGGATTTGGATGCCGACGAGCTGGCGTTGCATGCCGCCATTTCGACGGCCGTGGCGCGCGATCTCGGCCGATGAGACAGTGGGAGATTTGGAAGTTCCCCTATCCCTCGGCCGACAGGCCGCACTGGTTTGTCATCATATCACAGACGGCGTGGTGCGAAAACGCCAACAACCCGGTGGTGAATGGGTTGCTTTGCACTACCTTGCGCCCACCGGCCCGCGGGTTGAAGTCGCACGAGGTGTTCCTCGATCCCGCCGACGGCATGGACTGGGACACCGTCGTAAAATGCTCTCACGTGCACGAGCTGCCCAAGACGCGGGCGGCGGAACTGCGCGGCCCGGTTACCGCTGTGCGTCAACGTGAGATCGCCCGGACGCTTCGGTCCTGCCTTGGTTTGGGCTGAGTCATCTTCGCCGCTTCACCCTGCGCACGTGAAGGAGTGGGCGGAGCTTTCACTGGATTCTCCCGACCTCCGTGATTCACCTCCGACAACCGCCTTCGGTCCACCCGTCACCACGGGCGCATGGGCAAGCGCCCGTCAGACTGACCGCCATCGCCACCTACAGATGCGCCCGACCGAACGATCGAATATCCACCCGAATGCACGCTTGTACTTTGCCCGTTCCGTCGTTCCTTCAGTCTCCCGTTCCCACGATTTCCATCGGCCGTCTCCGACTCTCCGCTTCTCCCTTTCTCTCCCTCTCTCACAGCCAACTGCTCCATTCCTCTGTTGCTTTCTCTTTCTCTCCTGCTCTGTCTCCCCCCCCCCTCTTCTCTCAGGACTTTATCCTGTAGTTCCAATTTTACACCTGTTTTC
>SXSC01000280.1 GCA_005792355.1 Opitutaceae bacterium | reverse complement strand
TTGAGCCGGGGTGATCATGGGGTCTGCGTAAAGGCCCCAAGCACTACCGCTCACGCAGGCCGGCGCCCACGTAAAACCAGATACTTACGTGTCGGGTTCTAGTTGGCGCCGCTGTCGAAGATGAACTGGCGTTCTACAGCATGGCTTTCTTGGTGTCATGCTGGGGGTGAGATCCGGTGCCTTCGGCTACAACCCGGCGCTCCCCGTCGGGGTTGTAGTCGGGTGTGCTAGGACGCTTGATCTGCTAGTGCTCCGATGGAAAGTGGAAGTAGTGCAGAAGTTTCCTCGATGCCCCGGGCGACCGTTTCCGCCGCCTGGGCGAGCTTCTGGCTGACGATGTTCTACACTGGCAATGGAGCGGAGATGTTGCCCAAGGGAGTCAAAAGCCACATACATGAATCGTGACGTCGGCCTGGCTTGGCTGAATCTACGTTAATCTTGCCGATAGAATAACGTGACAACCGCCACCCCAAACGCCGCCAACCGTATCATGAAATCTATTTCAATTCTCTTCGGATTACTTTTGTTCTTCGCGGGGAAACCGGCGCTGGCCGCCACAATGACACAAGCAGAAATTGCCGTAGCCGGCCAATGGATTGCCGCTAAAATTAACGGCGTTCCGTCAGCGACTTTGACGACGGAGCCGCCTTTCTCCTTTACATACGGAGGCGAGAAGTCCGCCGATCTGCTCAAGTCATGGGAATCGAAGCGCAGCGAACGCCAGCTCGACGCCAACCGGACGGAAACTACGCTCACCTATTCGGACCCGAAGTCCGGCCTCAACATCCGTTGCGTTGCCGTTGAGTATCGGGACTATCCGGCGGTGGAGTGGGTCCTCTATTTCAAGAATTCAAGCGCGACCAGCACCCCCATCTTATCGGACATCCGGGCTTTGGACAGCGGGTTGCCGCTCAAGCGCGACCGCACCGCAGTCGTCCACTACGCCAACGGCAGCGAATGCCGGACGGACGACTTCGCCCCGATGCTCGCGCCGCTCGGACCTACGCCGGTCGCGCCCCAAGCGCCGTGGATCGAGAAGGCTAATCCACTCCTACTGGGCTCAAAGGAGGGACGTTCCTCCTGCGGGATGCTGCCGTTTTTCAACGTGGATGCCGGCACGGAGGGCGTGATCGCCGCCATCGGCTGGACGGGTGATTGGACGGCGAAGATTTTTCAAACAGATACTGAAGTCCGGATGGACGCCGGCATGGGGCGAACGCATCTTAAGCTGCTGCCGGGAGAAGAAATTCGCACTCCGCGAATCATGCTGCTGTTTTGGAAAGGGGAGCGGATGCACGGGCACAATCTGTTGCGCCAATTCGTCATTGCCCATCATTCACCGCAGATTAATGGGCGACTAGCCCGAGTCCCGGTCAGTCTCGGCACCTGGGGTGGCAACTTCGCCGAAAAACACATCGCGCACGGGCGGTGGATCAAGGACAACAATCTCCCGCTGGATTTCCTTTGGGTCGACGCCGGTTGGTACGGCAATGACGAGACCAGGGTGGGTGCAGATGTCTTCAACAGCAAGTGGAGCAAGCTGGTGGGCGACTGGTTCCCCAATCCCAGCTACTTTCCCAAAGGACTGAACCCCCTTGGCCAGGCGCTGAAAGGAATGGATATTGGCTTTTTGCTCTGGTTTGAGCCGGAGCGAGTGCGAGCCGGAACGATGTGGGCTCGGGAGCACCCGGACTTCCTGCTTGGCCCCGATGTCTCCGGCACGAGATATCTTTTCGACTTCGGCAATCCGGCGGCCCGGCGCATGCTCACTGAGCACATGATCAGACTTATCAACGAGGGAAACATTTCCTGCTACCGGCAGGACTTTAACCTGAATCCGCGACCGTTCTGGGATGCGGCGGATGCCCCGGATCGTGTCGGCATGACGGAGATTCGATTTATCACGGGGCTTTACCAGTTTTGGGATGACTTGCTCGCGCAGTACCCGGGACTGCTGATCGACAACTGTGCGAGTGGTGGGCGACGCATCGATCTCGAAACCATGTCGCGGAGCCTTCCGCTTTGGCGGAGCGATGTGCCGAGTTTTCCCGGTTTCGGCGTCACGGCGATGCAAGGACAGACCCACGGCTTGGGGCTGTGGGTGCCGCTCAGCGCTGGCGTTTGCGATCGGGAGGATACCTACATGTTCCGCAGCGGGTTGGGGCCGGGCATGGTCCTGATCATGTCTGAATTCGAGAAGGATAGCCGCAATCACTTCTCTCTCGATTGGCTGCGGAAGAGACTCCAAGAGTTGAGCCAGGTCCGGGATTACTTTCTCGGCGACTTCCATCCTCTGCTCAGTTTCACTCTGGCCGAGGACGCTTGGGCGGCGTGGCAATTTGATCGGCCCGACCTTGGCGCGGGCGTGGTGCTAGCGTTCCGCCGACCCCAAAGCCCGCTGGTTGAGGCGACATTTTCGCTGAAAGGATTGGAGGCGGAGTCACAATACGAATTCCGCGATGTCGACAGTGGGACACTCACCCTGTTGTCGGGCAAGGAATGCATGGACCGGGGCCTGCGCGTCGAAATGCCGGACAAGCCGGCGTCGCGCCTGCTCATCTACCGGAGAATAAAGTAAGAGTTTGGGCGGAAAACTGATTACTACCATGAAACTATTGCCAACAGGAGCCATCGCCAAGGGATGGATATTGGCCATTACTCCTATGCAGCTGATATTTCTCCTGTTAACTGCGTCTCTCGTCGCCGAGGAGACGAAGACTCGGATTCCGCCATTGGAACTGCCCGACCGCGAGGTCCTGACGGCCTATGAGCGCGCCGCCGACCAAAACGTGCTGGCTGCTCGCAACCCCAAAATCTTTCCTGGCTACTGGTCAGTTTGCGCGGATGGCATTGGCCACGGCTACGGTAATACCTATCCAGCCCTGGACGGCCATCAGATGGCGGACGCACTGCTGTTTCTGGAACAGCTCATCGACGTCAAAGCCAACTGGGATTACGTGCGGCGGTTTCAGCGTCCAACCGGGCAGTTGCCCTTCGCCATCCTCCCGGCCAAGGCGGGGCAAATGATCGGCAAGCCGACTGCCCTAGCTAAGGTGGACGACAACGGTGGTCTCTATATCCACTGGGTGCCGGGAGATCCGTTGCGTGCTCTGGGCTACCCCACCTACATTCAGAATGCGGATGCGATCTTTCGGCGCACTCAGGACCGGCAGTGGCTGGAAGAGCAAATGCCATCGGTCAATCTTGCCGCGGATTTTCTAGCCACGCTGACCACCGAGGAGGGAGCCGTTAAGGGCGCTGGGTATTACGTTGAAATGCCCACCCGGATCGAGTTCGACGGCGTGACGCAATGCCATGCGGTGGACGCTTTCCGCCGGATCGCCGCCTTGAACCGCGTAGTGGGTGATGAAGTGAAAGCCCGGCATTACGATGAACTGGCCGGGCGCATTCAACGGCATTTCATCACGCGGTTCTGGGTCAAGGGACAGGACCACTTTGCCGAGTATCTCGACCCGGTGCGGGGGTTGATCAGCAACCACGGGCTGACCGACGTGGACTGGGCTGCCATTGCGACGGGTGTGGCCACGCCCGAACAACAGGCGATCCTCTGGCCGAAGCTCAAGGACGAAAAAGGCTTCTACTATGGCGGCATGCCGTCCGGCATTGCCACGCACCCTGAGACCTATGAGCGATGGGAGTTTGCTTACGATGGAGAAAACTCCCCGGATGGGAAACATGTGGCCCGACTTGATCTCGCGGCCATGGGCCGGGTCTGGTATCTTGAAGCTACCACTCGGGTTCGAATGGGTGATGCCCAGGGGCTTTTGGACGGTCTCCGCAAGGTAAGTCAGGTAGGCCGAGAGAACGGCTACTATTGGAACGAACGTTATCCTCCCGATGGCAAGAATACGGGAAAGGCTAAATACTGCGAATACCCGGCCAACCTGATCCGCATCGTCCAACGCTTCCTCTACGGCGTGGACTTCCGGTTGGACGGGTCGTTGGTGCTGGCGCCGACGGTCACCAACGAGTTCTGGGAAAAAGGGTTTGGGCAAACCATCGCATGGCGTGATCGGACTTTGGACTACCGGATGCAGCAGGATCGCATCGAAGGAACGTATTCCGGAAATGCGACCCAACGGCTGGGAATAAAGCTGCGATCGGGGACCGGGCTAGGCGAATTTCGCGCCATCGTGGACGGTCGAGCCATGGATACAACGCGGGAGGAAGGACTGGCCTTCATCACGCTGCCTGCATCGTCCGCGCAGCAGCCCTGCCGGTTTGAGATCACCCGGTTAAGCGGCGGCAGAGAATAGGCCCTATGATACACCCGCCTGATCGCAGTCTGCTTCACGGCCATTGTGGGCGCTGGCACGGTTTCGAGTGCTGGAGCACAACCGGCCTCAGCTATTCCTCGGCAAACGCATGCCGCTTTGGGATGCCCGGTAATTCAGGACAAGCTTATGATATACGGAAAACTTGATGATTATGAATCCATGGGTCTGGCCTCGCTGGGCGTGGCGGCGGCGCGCGCAGTGGCCTGGATCCGGAACCTGCCGGCTGATCCTCCGGAAGGACGCTTTGCTTTGGATGGCGAAAACATGTATGCAATTGTGGTGCGGTACACCACGGGAAGCCCCGCGGAGTCGCGCTTTGAAACGCACCGGAAATATGTCGACCTGCAATACACTCTGGCCGGCTCCGAGATCATCGAATGGGCTCCTCGTGCCACCTTAGCCAACGACGGCCATTACGATTCAGAAAAGGACCTGCTTTTCCACCAACCCGGTCCCGCTTTCGGAAGTGTCGCCAAAGCCGCCGGCTTTTTCTCGATCTACACTCCGGTCGACGCGCACCGGCCTAAAATCCGGGTCGAGGGTTTCGAAAGCGTCTTCAAATTGGTCGTCAAAATCCCGCTTGGCCGTTTCGCCGCGCCATGACGACCATGACAGACTCGAAACTCAGACCGTCCCTGCGCCAGCGGATGCTCGCGGGTGAGACTCTGCTCGGTAGCTGGATCAACAGCGGCAGTCCCATGATCGCCGAATTGATGGCGGCGACGGGTTTTGATTTTCTCTGCGTCGAAGTCGAGCACTCGGCGGTAGATTTGCCGCAGACACAGCACCTCTTTCAGGTTATCCATTCCGGCCGGCCGGATTGCGTGGCGATCATGCACCTGCACGGGGTGGACTATGCCTTCGTCAAGCGCTGCCTGGCCGCCTGCGCGGCCCTCCTCGCTGCTTGCAAGCGCCACGGCGTCGCGCCCGGCATCCACGTGGTGCCGCCTGTGCCGGGCGACGTGCGGGGGCGCCTGACCGAAGGATATCGTTTCATCGCCTTGGTCTCGACATCACCATGCTAACCATCGCCTGCACCGAAGGGCTGGCCGCGCTCCGGTCCAAGGGGAAACTTTCATGAATATTACGCCTGCCTTCAAAGCGGAAACAATCGGCATCATCACGAGGCGGCTGCTGCCATTCCTGATGTTGCTGTATTTGATCGCCTACATCGACCGCGTCAATATCTCGGTCGCCGCGTTGACGATGAACGCCGACCTCGGGTTATCGGCGCAGATGTATGGACTGGGTGCAGGGCTGTTCTATGTCACCTACATTCTCTTTGAAGTGCCCAGCAACATAATCCTGGCGCGTGTGGGCGCACGGCGCTGGATCGCGCGGATCATGGTGACGTGGGGATTCGTGGCGTGCGGCATGGCCTTCATCCAGACCGCGGGTCAGTTGTATGGCTTGCGCCTGCTGCTCGGCGCGGCGGAAGCGGGCTTCACGCCCGGCATCATTTACTACCTCAGCCGCTGGTTCCCCTCCAGCAATCGGGCGCGCGCGATGTCCTTTTTCTATATCGCCGCGGCGTTGGCCTCGGTGATCGGATTGCCCCTGTCCGGCGCCTTGCTGCACATGGACGGCGTCCTCGGATTCGCCGGCTGGCGGTGGCTCTATTTTGCCGAGGGGGTGCCAGCGGTGATGCTCGGGCTTGTCGTGCTCAAATACCTTCCCGATGGCGTGCATGACGCCAAATGGCTGTCGTCCGCTCAGGGCGAATGGCTGGCCAAGACCATTGCCGACGAATCGGCCCGCGCGCCAAGCGGGCACGCCGTCGGGTGGAAGCAGGCCTTCACTGATGGCAAAGTCTGGCTACTGAGCCTGTTCTGGCTGTTGCAGGCCTTCGGCACGATCGGGGTGAGCTTGTTTCTGCCGCAAATCTTGAAAGGCCTTTCGGGCGAATCCAATTTCATCGTCAGCCTGCTTTCCGCCCTGCCTTTTCTGCTGGCTTGCGTGCTGATGTATCTGAACAGCCGCCATTCTGATGCGCAGCATGAACGCCGTCTCCATCTGGGACTGCCGCTGCTGTTTTCCGGCGTACTGCTGATCGCCAGTATTTACACCGGCAACATGACGGCTGCGTATTTGCTGCTCTTGCTGGCGGTCGGCCTGAACTGGGCGGTTACTCCCGTGTTCTGGGCCGTGACGACCGAGTATCTTGCCGGCGGGGCAGCGGCAGCGGGTGCCATCGCGCTGATCAATGCGGTTGCAAATTTGGCGGGAGTGGGCCTGCCGCCAGCCATGGGCTCCATCCGCGATCAAACCGGCAGCTACAGCCTCGGTTTGCTCCTGATCGGAGGCGCGCTCATCGCGGGCGGTTTCCTGGGTCTTTTCCTGGCCCGTAAACCCACCGGCCCTCACCCGGTCAAACCGACCTGATGTTCCCCGGCAACCGCCTGAATTTCTGCCCAGCCTCCCATGTCCGACGGCCTGTTCCATTTCGCCGTATTGGTTTCCAGCATCGTGTTTGTGGTGATAACCACGACACGTTTCAAACTACATCCTTTCCTTTCCTTGCTGGTCGCCGCCTACGGCATGGGCTTGGGCAGTGGGTTGTCTCCGGTCCAAACCGTCGGCGCCATCACGGGTGGTTTTGGGAAGACCATCGGCTACATTGGCATCGTCATTGCCTGTGGCTGTATTATCGGCACCGCGCTTGAGCGGAGCGGCTGCGCCATGGTCATGGCCACGAAGATTCTGCAGCTCATCGGGCGGACTCGCTCGGTGTTGGCGATGTCGATCACGGGAGCGGTCGTGTCGATCCCGGTGTTCTGTGACTCGGGGTTTGTCATCCTTTCGCCGCTGGCCCGTTCATTGGCCCGCCAGACAGGAAAATCGCTTGCGGGGTTTGCGGTCGCTCTGAGCATGGGACTCTACGCCACGCATGTCTTGGTTCCGCCCACCCCTGGGCCAATTGCAGCCGCTGGCGAACTGCGGGCCGATCTGGGCACCGTCATCCTGCTCGGTCTCCTGGTCGCCGTGCCGGTGGTCGCGACCACCTACGCCTACGCGCAATGGGTGGGGCGGCGTATCATGATCGATCCCAACAAGGGTGGTGATGCCACGGAGGCGGTCGGCGCGGTCACCGCCCGGCCCGAATCCAGCGCACTGGCGGCGTTTACGCCCATCCTGTTTGCGGTCCTGCTCATCGCAATGCGGTCGGTGGTCGAACTGCCCACCCGTCCGCTTGGTGACGGGGATTTGCGGGGGACCCTTGGTCTGCTGGGTGATTCGAATACCGCGCTGATGTTAGGCGTCTTTATGGCGTGGTTTATGGTTCGCCGTCATGGCTTGGAGACGTTTGGAACTTGGTGTGGCACCGGGTTGCACGACTCCGGAACGATCATTTTGATCACTGCCGCCGGCGGGGCGTTCGGAGGCGTGCTGCGGGAGACGCCTCTGGCCGGTCTCGTGGGAACAGGGTTCGCGTCACTCCAACTCGGGAGTGCGAGCATTCTTTTGCCGTTCATCGTGGCGGCAGGCCTGAAGACCGCCATCGGTTCGTCCACCGTCGCGATCATCACGACGGCTTCGCTGGTTGCCCCCTTGTTGCCTTCGATGGGGCTGTCGGCCGGCTACGGACCTGCGCTCTCCACGCTCGCCATCGGCGCCGGCTCCATGATGGTTTCACATGTCAACGACAGCGACTTCTGGGTGATCACCCAAATGTCCGGCATGACGGTCCCACAAGGTTACCGTCTTATTACGGTCGCGTCGGCCGTGGCCGGGCTCACCGGCATCGCCGCCGTTGGCCTGCTCGGTTTCGTGCTGCCTTAACCCGCTCCCTTGCCTCATGTTCACCTCCCTGATAACATATTTTAGAAGCGGCCCGGATCGTCCGCTCCTGCCGGATGCCGCGGTCATAAAGAGCATTTATGAGCGCAAGCGCTGGAGCATCTTTCTTTCCCTTGTTGCCGGCTACGGTTTTTTCTACACCTGCCGTCTCGGGCTTTCGGTGACCAAGAAGCCACTGATTGACGCAGGCGTGCTGACGGCCTCGGAAATGGGCGTCATTGGCTCGGTGATGCTGTATGTCTATGCGATCGGGAAGTTCGTGAATGGCATGCTCTCGGACCACGCGAACATCCGGCGCTTCATGTCGTGGGCGCTGCTGCTCTCTGCCTTGGTCAACCTGGCGTTTGGCTTTACCAGCCTGTTCGCCGGCTTTGTCATCCTCTGGGGGCTGAACGGGTGGTTCCAGTCCATCGGTTCGGCGCCCAGCGTGGTTTCAATCTGCCAGTGGTTCAGCAATCGCGAGCGCGGCACGCGCTATGGTATCTGGGCCGGGGCGCACAATCTGGGGGAGGGCATGACTTTTATTTTTGTGGCGTGGCTCGTCAATCACTACGGTTGGCGGGCGGGGTTTGTCGGCCCCAGCCTCGTCTGCACCTTTGTCGCGCTCATGCTGTTCCGGACCTTGGGCGACCGACCGCAAACCTACGGCCTGCCGCATGTGGCCGATTACAGGAACGACCACTCGGCCGGACCGCCCCCGCCGGGCACGACCGCAGAGTTGCAGAAGCAGGTCTTTCGCAGCCCCTGGGTGTGGATCTTGGCCGTCAGTTGCGCGCTGATGTATGTCGCACGCTACGCCATCAACAACTGGGCCATACTCTTTTTGCAGGAGACCAAGCACTATTCGCTGACAGACGCCGGCTTTGTGATGGCTGCCTACCCGGTGATGGGTTTTGTCGGAGCAGCCGCTTCAGGCTGGGTGTCGGACCGGTTCTTCAATTCACGCCGCAATCTGTCCACGCTCATCTATGGCCTGCTTCAGACCGGCGGCATGGTGTTGCTTTTCCTGACGCCGCCCGACCACCGCTGGCTTGATGCGGTCGCGATGGGTCTTTTCGGCTTTGGGGTCGGCGGACTCATCGTCTTTCTCGCCGGCCTGATCGCCGTGGATATCATGCCCAAGGCCGCCGCCGGCACGGTCAAGGGCCTGATCGGGATGTTCGCCTATGTGGGAGCAGGCACGCAAGATTGGATCAGTGGCTTTCTCATCGACAGCCACAAAACGATGGTCGCCGGTCGCAATATCTACGACTTCGCTCCCGTGTTCCACTTCTGGATCGGTGCATCCGTGCTGTCCATGATGCTTGCCGCCACCGCCTGGAAGGTGAAACCCCGTGAGTAGTTTTCATACCCGCCCTTTCTGCCCCATTATGCCTTTCCTATGAAATCCCTGTTGTTTCTTCTCCTTGCGACCTCTGTCTGTGCAGCAGCCACAGCCACCTCGACCGTGCGGCTCACCCCATCCGCCGGGGACTGGAGCTATGTCGAGATTCGTCGCATACCCGCCCCCGAGGCACGTCAAGGCGTTGCGGCAGACCATGAGCATCTCTACGTCATATCCAACCACGCCCTGGGCAAATATCGCAAAGCCACAGGCGAACGGGTTGGAAGTTGGGAATGTCCGGTGGGTGAGCCGCTCACCCATTTGAACGCGGGTATCGTGCATGAGGGAGTCCTCTACTGTGCGCACTCCAATTTTCCCGGCGTGCCGATGACCAGTTCGGTCGAGAAATGGGACACCACCACCCTGAAGCACATCGGCACGCACAGTTTTGGCCGCACTGATGGTTCGTTAACCTGGATTGAGCGCTATAAGGGCGGTTGGATTGCTTGCTTTGTGCATTATGGCCGACAAGGAGGCGAGCCGGGGCGCGGGTCGGAGTGGACCAGGCTGGTTCAATTTGACGCCGAATGGAAACAGATTGGCGGTTGGATTTTCCCGGCAGACCTGATGGCCAAGCTTGGTGAACATGGATTCAGTGTTTCCGGCGGAGCGTTTGGGCCGGAGGGGTATCTTTACGTCACCGGCCACGACGATCGTGTGTTATTTGTGCTGGCGTTGCCTGAGGCCGGCTCGGCCTTGAAATGGATTGCGACCATCCCCATCAGCGCCCAAGGGCAGGCGTTCTCCTGGGATCCGCACGAACCGGGCCTGCTCTACACCCTGAGCAAGCAAGCTCGTGAAATCATTGTGGGTCGGGTGACGAACGCCAAGGCCTCGATCGAAGGGCAGCAATCACGCTGATCCCAACCCGAACGTACCGTGGTCGTGCAAGAAAACTGTCCGGACTCGCGCCACCCAGCCACCACGTCCTGCCACCGAGTGGGGTGCGTAGCTCGCTTGAAAGCCTGCCAGTCGCGCAGATCATCGCGCGTGGGAACTAGGTCCAGGGTGCCACGCTTTGCGGCCTTTTCGAGTTCGCGAAACTTCTCGTCCCTGTCCTTGGCGTTCTTGAACCCCATTTTCTTCCGCACGCCGTCGACCTTCCATCCGACGTAGAACGGGCTGGGCCGATCCGGCCGGTCCGGAAGTTTCTTCACGGACCCACTGTCCACATGATCTTGGGTATTTTGGGTGTCCGTGGGTGCTGCTTGGGTGTTTTCTGGGTGCTCGCTGGGTGCAGGTTTCATCGAATATTGCGTAGTATTGCGTCACATTCGATAGCGAGCTTTACCTATGAAAACGAGTTTTTCGAGGTAATGTATTAGTGGCTGGTGGACGCTGAGGGACTCGAACCCCCGACACCCTCGGTGTAAGCGAGGTGCTCTAACCAACTGAGCTAAGCGTCCGAGCCAAGGGGAGAGCAAAGCCGCCGGGATGCGGCCATGACAAGGAATTATTCAGGAATGACGAAAGCGGTGTATTCCGTGTCGCTGGCGAAACGGTCCCGTCAAATAACGAGCCAGATCGGGCCTACCTGCCCGTCTGCGCCGCTTTCGGGCGCAGGAGGCCCTCGCGCACCATGAGTTCGGCGTTTTGCAGGGCATTGAGTGCCGCGCCTTTCCAGAGGTTGTCGCCGCTCACCCAGAGCGCGAGGCCGTTGTCGAAGGCGGTGTCGAGGCGGATGCGGCCGACGCCACACTTCACTTTCTTGCTGAAATCGAGCGGCGTGGGATAGGCCTGCTTCACCGGCTCGTCGACGAGTTCCGCGCCCGCAAACGCCGCGATTGCCGCACGCGCGGCCGCGACGCTCACTGGACGCTCGAACTCGGCGTTGATCGCAACCGAGTGGGCGCGCACGACCGGCACGCGGACGGTCGTGGTGGAAACCTTGAGATTGGGCAGCCCCATAATCTTCCGGCTCTCCAGCATCATCTTTGTCTCCTCGCCCGTGTAGCCATTGGCTCCGAACGAATCGACCTGCGGGATGAGGTTAAACGCGATCTGGTACGCGTACACTTTCTTGGTGATCGGGGCACCCTTCACATACGACTGAATCTGGTCCTCGAGTTCGCGCACCGCCTCGGCGCCCGTGCCGGACACGGACTGGTAAGTTGACGCGAAATAGCGCTTCAGCCCAAACGCCTGGTGCAACGGCCACAGCGCCATCAGCGTGACAGCCGTCGAGCAATTCGGGTTGGCGATGATCCCCTTGTGGTTCCGCAGCCCCTCCGGGTTGATCTCGGGGATCACGAGGGGCACATCCGGATCCATCCGGTAATGCGAGCTCTTGTCGATCACGAGGCAACCGGCGTTCACGGCGCCCGGTGCCAGCGCGCGGGTAACCGATCCGCCCGCGGCAAAGAAGGCCAAATCCACGTCCGCGAACACCCCCGGTTTCGCCTCTTCGACGGTGTACTTCTTCCCCGCGCACTCGAGGTTCTTGCCCGCCGACCGCGCCGAGGCAAAGAGCCGCAGCGAGGCCATGGGGAAGTTGCGTTCATGCAAGAGCTGAAGCAGCTCTTGACCGACAGCGCCCGTGGCGCCGACGATACCTACCTTGATGGATGCCTTGTTCACGAGTTTGTCTCCAATGGAGCTGATCAACAAAACCTGCGCGCGGCTGGGCATCAAGCCCGGAGAACGCCGGCTCGTTGTCCGCATTGGTCCAGCGACGCTGCAATTCTTTCGCAAGGGTGGGCTGGTGAAAAGCTACGGCATTTCGACGTCGAAACGCCCGCCTTCCAATCTCAAGGACTCCCTCGGCACCCCCCGCGGCCTCCACGAGATTGCCGAGCGCATCGGAGCCGGCCAGCCGCCCGGCATGGTTTTTAAGGCACGCGTTCCTACCGGCCGCCATTTCTCCGAGTTCCCCACCTCGGACGACGGCCTCAACGACAACCTGATCACGACCCGCATCCTCTGGCTGCGCGGACTCGAACCCGGCGTAAATCGCGGCGGCAACGTTGATACCTACGAGCGCTACGTTTATCTCCACGGCACGAATCACGGCGAGCGGATTGGCCAGCCGTTGAGTTCCGGCTGCGTCCTGCTGCGCGACCTCGACATCATCGAGCTTTACGAGGAAGTCCGCGTCGGCGACTTGGTCTGGATCGGGGACTGACGCTACCCGAGGGGTTCGCGGTCAGTTTGTCGCCATTGCCACGCGGGCTTGGCCGCCGCCGTTGATCACCCGCACGCGGTCGCCGTCCATGAACAGACCGGTCGAAACCTCCTGGGTCACCGTCACCGTCGAGCCATCGTCCAGCCGGATGCTGATTTCCTGCGCCCGCTTCCGGGTCACCACCTCCTCCACCGCCTGCCCGGCCACGGCGCCCACGACCGCGCTGCTCGCCTGGACGATTGCACCGCCGACTCCGCGGCCCCCACTACCGGCCGCGCCACCGATGAGACCGCCGCCGTACATTCCAAGCTGGCCCTTCTGACCCTCGATGTTCACCTCGCGAACACTGGTCACAACGCCCAGCTCGGACCGCTGGAGCACATTGGCCTGACCGGCCGGCACCGACCGGCGGGAATTTGGAAAAGTGCAACCAACGGAAGCGACCGCCAGGCCGCCCGCGAGAACCAGGAGTGGGAGCTGCGATTTCATGGGAGGATGGGGCTGTCGTGCTGCGACATCCAATACGACGGAAATGTTCAGGGGAAGTTACTCATTGCGCCCGAAAAGCAACCGCAGCGAGTTCAGGCAGACCACGAGGGTGCTGCCTTCGTGGGCCGCCACGCCGATGGCCAGCGGAACGGCGCCGAGCGCGGTCGCGATCACCATCACGATCACCACCCCGAGAGAAATCGTCAGGTTCTGGCGGATCACCGCGCGAGCCCGCCGGCTCAGACGATGCGCCGAGAGAAAATTTTCAATCCGATCGTGCATCAGAATCACCTCCGCCTGTTCCAACGCCGCGTCACTGCCCCGCGCGCCCATCGCCACGCTGACGTCGGCGGCGGCAAGACTCGGCGCATCGTTCACGCCATCGCCCACCATCGCCACCCGGCGGCCCTCGGCGCGCAGCGACTGAATCGCCGCGACCTTGTCCTCCGGCGACAGGCCCGCGCGCACTTCGTCGAGACCCAGTTCCTTCGCCACCGCCTCCGCCGTGTGGCGACGATCGCCCGTCAGCATCACCGTCTTGATCCCCATCCCCTTCAACTTCGCCAGCACCCCCCGCGACTCCGCGCGAATCTGATCCTGCAGGAGCACCCGTCCGACCAAGTCCTGCCCGATCACCCACACCTCGCTCAACTCCGCCGCCGCCGCCGGCAATTTCTTCGCCCATTCGGCCAGCGGACCGCTCTCGAGCAACTCGCGGCGCCCGAGCAGCAGTGAGGCGCCGTCCACCCTGCCCCGCACCCCCTGCCCGGTGATCGACTGAAAATCATCCAGCGCCAGTTCAACCACGCCTTCCGCCTTCGCGTGTCGCACGATCGCCCGCGCAATCGGATGCTGCGACCTGGCCTCGAGCGTCAGGGCGAGCTGCAACACCTCGCGTTCGCGGCCCTGCGGGTAGCTTTCGTAGCCGACGACCGCCAGCTCGCCCGTGGTGAGCGTGCCGGTTTTGTCGAGGGCGACGGCCGTGATTTCGGCCAGTCTTTCGATGGCCGCACCGCCGCGAAACAGCACACCGTGCCGCGCACCCCAGGCGATCGCCGCCAGGATCGCCGACGGGATCGACAGCACCAACGCGCACGGACTTGCCACGACCATCAGGGTCATGGCGCGATAAAACGCCGAACGCGTCTCGGGGGTGTTCGTGAACGCCGGCAGGTGAAAGCCCAGCCACCAGATCAGAAACATCGCAAACGATCCGCCAATGACCGCGTAAGTGTAGCCCGTGCCAAACTTGTCGGTGAACCGTTCGCTTGGCGCCTTCAGTTTCTGCGCCGTCTGAATCAAACGGATGATCTTTTGCAGCGTGCTTTCCGCCGGCAGAAGCGCGACGGTGAAGTCAACCGTGCCCCACAGGTTCAGGGTGCCGCTGAACACCGGCTCCCCCACCCATTTCTCGACCGGATTCGCCTCGCCCGTGAGCGCCGATTCGTCGCTGGCGCTCTGGCCGCTCACCACCACGCCATCCGCCGCAAACGCCTCTCCGGGTTTGACGCGCAGGCGCTGCGCGACCTGCAGGGTCTCGACGGCGACTTCCTGTTCGCCCCCGTTTTCGAGCACGAGCGTCGCGCGCTTCGGGGATGACTTCAGGAGGGCGCTCACCTCCCGCTGGGTGCGGTCCAGCGCATATTCCTCCATCGCTCCGGAAGCGGAGAACAAAAACAGCAGCAACACCGCCTCGCCCCACGCGCCGATGAACATCGCACCGAGCGCCACCGCCAGCATGAGAAAGTGGATTTCAACTTCTCCCCTCCGCAGATTCTTCCACGTGTCGATCGCCGCATCCCACCCGCCGGTCACCAGGCCGATGAGGAAGCACGCCTTCGCCAGCCAGGGCACTCCCGGCGCGAAATACCCCGCGAGGGTGCCGGCGATTCCCGCGGCGCCGCACCCGGTCGCCAGCATCGCCAGCAAGCGCCACTCCTGATCCTCCGCGGTCGGCTCCGCCTTGATCTCCGGCCACTCCATCTCGCGCCAGAGCCAGAGCTTCTCCGCCGTCGCGCAAGACTCGCGCCCCAGCACCGTGACCTCGCCTTCGCGTCGCAGCGAAAAACCCGCGGGCGCCCGCCCGGCCTCCGTGCCGGCCAGCTGCGCTTCGACCGCCGCGATCGTCGCGGCCAGTTTCTCGGCGAGACCCGGCACCACCACCCGTCCGATGGTCGCCACCGAGACGCGGTGGGCCGCCGGGTCGATCCGCACCGCGCTCACCCCCGGCTGTTCACGCAGGAAGGAGGCCAGTTCCCCCACCCAATCTCCCTGGGCTGCCGAGCGATCATGCATCGCAGCGCAGTCTGCCGCTGCCGGCGGCACCGGCAATTTCATTTGCTCGTTATAAGCCGGCCCCTCTTGGTTGTCGCCCAGACTAAATGATCGGCATCCGTGAAGAGTCCGGCGCCGCGCCCGCGCCCGTCAGCCATGCACCCGCCCTCGCCGCGAAGATTTTCGCCGAGGACGGCTGGCTGCAGTGCGGCCTGCGCCTCGATCACCGGCCGCAACAGGAGACCATGGCACGGGCGGTGGCCGCCGCACTGCGCGACGACGAACCGCTGCTCTTCGAGGCCGGCACCGGCGTCGGGAAGTCGCTCGCCTACCTCGTACCCGGCATCATCCACGCCGTTGATCTCACCCGCCAGCTCATCGTCTCCACCCACACGATTTCCCTCCAGGAGCAACTTGAGACCAGTGATCTGCCCAAGTGCCGGCGCTTGTTCCAGGCCGAGCCCGCGCTCGAACGTTACGCCGGATTCAAAGCGGCCGTCCTCGTCGGCAAGGGCAATTACCTCTGCACCACGCGCCTCGCCCACGCCCTCGCCGATCGCGTCTCGTTGCTCGCCGATGCGGACTACGATGAATTGCAGCGAATCGCCACCTGGGCCGGCGCCACGGCAACCGGCTTGCGCCACGAATTGAAACCCCCGCCGCGCCCGGAGGTGTGGGACGTCGTCAACGCCGACTCCTCTTCGTGTTCGCGCAAGCATTGCGACTGCGAGCGATGTTTTTTCCAGCGGGCCCGGGCCCGCCTGCGCACGGCGCAGGTGATCATCGTCAATCACGCCCTGCTCTTCGCGTTGATCAACGCCGGCGGAGCCCAGGCCAACGGAGCCAAGAAAGATGTCCGCGGCGTATTGTTTGCCGATGACTTTGTGGTGCTCGACGAGGCCCACACCGTGCCCGAGGTCGCGACGGACAATTTCGGCCTCTCGCTCTCGAGCTACGGCGTCGATCGCGCCCTGAAGTATCTCTTCAACCCGCGCACTCAGCGCGGCCTTTTCCGCAAGCTCGGCGGGGCGGAGGCGCAACAGCTCGTCGTCGACGCGCTCGATGCCTCGCGGCAGTTCTTCGAATTCCTCAGCAACACGCTGCTCGCTCCGCGCTCGGTGGTGCGCGTGCGCGGGACCGGCGTCGCCGAGCCGACCCTGGACGGCCCGCTCTCCGCCCTGCACCGGCTCATCGGCCGGCTGGCCGACAAACTTGAGGACGGGCGCGAGCGGGACGAATTCCTCGAGCAGAAGCAGCGCATCAAGACCGTGCAGGCGGGACTGAACGAGTGGCTCACGCTGGGCGACGAGGGCCACGTTTATTGGGCTGAGCGCGGCGGACGGAAGCTGACAATCGTGACGCTGCGCAGCGCGCCGATCGACGTGGCGCCGGCCCTGCGCAAGCACCTCTTCGGCTGCGGCACGAGCATCGTCTGCACCAGCGCGACGCTCGCGATGGGCGGCCAGGTGGAGCCGTTCGCCGCGCGGATGGGCGCGGAGGAGGCGCGCAGCGTCGTGGTCAAGTCGCCCTTCGATTTTGCGCGCAACATGCGGGTCTTCGTCGCGTCCGATGTGCCCCTGCCCTCGGCGCAGGAGGCGAAGCTCTCGCTCGACGTGCTGGCGGATTACATCGCATTTTGCACCGGACGGGTGCGGGGCGGGTCGCTGGTTTTGTTCACGAGTTATGCCGACCTGCGGTCCGTCGCGGCCACGCTCGAGCCGGGGTTTCGCGCCGCCGGCCGGCCGTTTCTGATGCAGGGCGCCGATCTGTCGCGCACCGAACTGACGCGGCAGATGCGTGCCCTCGGCAACGCCGTGCTCTTCGGCACCGACAGTTTCTGGACCGGCGTTGACGTGCCCGGCGAGGCGCTGGCGCAGGTGATCATCACCCGTCTCCCGTTTGATCCGCCGACCCACCCGATCACGGAGGCGCGTTGCGACCATATCCGCAACGGCGGCGGCAACCCGTTTAGCGAACTGACGCTGCCCGACGCCCTGATCAAGTTCCGCCAGGGAATTGGCCGCCTCATCCGTACGGCGGAAGATCGCGGCCTGGTGACCATCCTCGATTCCCGGGTCTTGGCGAAGGCGTACGGCCGGCTTTTCATCGACTGCCTGCCGCAACCGGACTTCATGTCAATCACGCGTGAATCGCGAAATGAGAAATTTCATCCTTTCGCCTGAGCCCGGGTATGCTAAGGAAGAGGTAATCCCATGCTTTTAATTCGCGCGTCCGCGCTCACCGACATCGGAAGGGTACGCAAGGAAAACGAAGATCGTTACCTCTTGGATGAGGAAGGTCTGCTCTTCGGCGTGGCCGACGGGGTGGGCGGTTTGCCCGGCGGCGCGGAGGCCGCGCAGCTCTCGGTGGATGATTATGCCGGCGCGATGCGAACCGTGCCTGCGGGGCGCGAGCCGGATCTGGTGGCGATTGTCCGGCACACCAACGAAATGGTGGCCCAACTCGGCCAGCGGATCAGCCCGTCGATGGGCATCGGCTCCACGCTGACGGTCGGGTGTATCCGGGCGGGAGTGCTGATGGTCGCGCACGTGGGTGACTCGCGGTGCTATGGATCACGCGGACGGGAATTCGTCGGCATCACGGAAGACCATTCAGTCGAGAACGAGGCCCGCCTCCGGCGGGCGCGGGGCGAGGTCATCTATTACCACGAAGCCAATCGCAACGCCCTTACCCGCTGCATCGGGCAGCCGACCCCGCCCGACGTCGACGTCATCCGACGCCCGCTTGTCACGGGTGACCGCTATCTGTTTTGCACCGACGGCGTGACACGCATGGTGCCGGATTCCGAGCTGGGTTCGCTGCTGATGAAGCACGAAACGCCCCAGGCCGCCGTCAATGAAATCGTGCAACTCGCGGTGCGCCGGGGCGGCCCGGACAACGCGACGGCGGTCGCGATCTTCGTCGACAGCGTGTGAGACGTGCCGTCGCGAGCGGAACAATTCCAGTCACTGGTGGCGCGGCAACCGGAGAACGAGATGTTCCGGTTCAGCCTGGCCCAGGCGTTGGTGGCGGACGGTCGGGGCGGAGAAGCCGTGGGGCATTATGAGTTCTGCATCGCGAAGAAGAGCGATTGGATGATGGCGCGGATCCTGTTGGGAAAACTGCTGCTGCAGCTTGGCCGCCGCCCTGAAGCCAAGCCACATTTGGAAGATGCCCTGCGGCTGGCGGTCGACCAGCAGCACGAAGATCCGGAGAAGGAACTGCGGGGCCTGCTGGCCGACCTGTGAAGCAACCGGGCGCCGGGCGGGTCGCGACGTCGGCACCGGAAAATCAGCGGGACGGCATCGCTATTCACCGACCTCGCGCACCGCAAGATCTCGGCGCAGTCCGGCGAATCCGGCCCGGGCGAAATGAGTGAGGAATCCGAGCAAACAGAGAAAGAACAACCACGTCAGCGGCTGCAGGCCGAGCGACATCCAACGTGCGGCGCGCATCATTTCGTCGTGCGGCCAGCGGTGCACCGCGAACAAGAACAGGGCGTCCCCCCACAGCATGACCAGCAGGAGCCACGCCGTCACGCGGGCGAGACAGCGCACCGCGCGAGGCGCGCGCAAATCCCGCGGAAGCCACCAGAGCAACGGCGCCAGCCACAGCGCGAAGATCCAGCGGTAGGCCACGTGTTGGCCGACGAAGAAACAACCCGTGAGCAGTACGCTGCCGAGGGTGAAATGGATCCAATCCCGGCGCTGGGCGGGAAGCGGTTGCCATTCCTGCAGCATCGCCGAGCGCCACCAACCGGCGACGGCGATGAGGGCGACCAAAATGACGACGACCTGGGGCCAGGCCCCGAGCACGCCCAGCTGACGGAAAATGTCCACGGCGCCAAACGACAGGATTCCGCCCGGGGCCGGCAACACGGCCAGGCCCGGAACGCTGATGGCCACCTGCCACACCACCAACGCTAACGCCACGACGGCAGCCGCGAGCCGCCATCGCACTTCCCGCATCGGGGCCGGCGCCAGCAGCACCAAAACCGCCACCGCCGGGTAGTATTTTAGGGCTGCGGCCAGCACGATCAGCGCCACGCCAAACCACCGAACCGCGACCCGACCGCTGAGCAGACACGGCACCACCGCCGCGAGAATCACGAACATGGAGAGATCGTTGTTACCCCGTTCGATCGCCGCCAGCACCGGTGTCGTACAGAAAATTCCCAGATACCAGAACAAGGACCGGGCACACCGCGGGCGAAGCAAGACCAGAGCGGCCAGCAGAAACGTGGCGCCCTGCGCCAATCCGACGAGCACCACATCCGCACGGGTCAAGCCGAGGTGGCGCAGATAGAGCCACGCCGGTCCGTACGAATGGCGCCGCCGCATGTAATCCAGTCGATTGGGAGCATACGGGTCTTCACCGGCCGTGACGGTATCATTCGACGCCAGGATCGCGAAAGTATCGAGGAACCAAATCTCATGGAAACGCTCGGGCGCGACCTCGATGCGATAGTGCCCGACACCGACCTTGTTCAGCGCGGTGGGATAGAGAAAGAAGAACGCCAGCCAGCACGCGACAAAAGCCCCAAGCAGCAGGGACCAGAACGGAAAACGAAGGCGCGACGTCCCAGGCAAGCGGGATTTGTCAGCCAATGAATCAGACTCTGATCTCATGCCGGCAGGCTGACCGAATTGCCGGTACCACCGGCGTACCTGCGTACACTGATTCCGCGCAACATGTTCACCGTCGACGGCATTTGGAATTGGTGCCAGAGGCCGGGGTTGAACCGGCGACCAAAGGCTTATGAGTCCTCTGCTCTACCACTGAGCTACTCTGGCTTGAAGGCGCCGAACCGTGGCGAGTCTCCGCCGAAAATCCAACTAATTATTTCCGCGCCTTTGCGAGCGGGGTTGCCGGCGCGGCCGACCCCGGCGGCGAATCGAGCAGGAGACGCGACTGCACCTCCAGCGCTCCCTTGTAAAACGGAGGAAACAGGATCAGTAGCGCGCGCTCGTTTCGCCCCAAAGTTGCCGTGCCGGAATACGACTGGTAGGTCCGTTGCTTGAAAACCGTGGTCAGCGTAATCGTCGCCGATCGGTTGATCAGCTGCGTCGGGTTGAGTCCCGGCTTCAGTGTCACCGCCTGGTTGTTGACCGTGCCGCTCAGGGCCAGGCCACTCAGGTTGATGATCGCCAGTCCGCCCGCGCCATGCCGGGCGGCACCGTCGTCGAGCACCGCAATTTGGTAGCGCAATTTGCCCCCGCCGGCCGCCCCCGGCTCCAGCGGAGAAAATAGCAGCAACGCATCATGGAGGCCGGCCGGGATGGCCGCCTCCGCCACAACTTCGCGCGTCTCCGGATCCACGAATCGCAACGGCATGGCGCCGCGATATTCGTAACGCGTCGACCGCGCCGTTGGCTGGAATTTCAGCGCCTGCGGCGTGGCATTCGCCCGCGGGAGATACGCCACGTCCGTCACCGGCCGCGAGGAGAAGACGGTGAAACGGACCGACTGAATCGGTGCGGGCGCCTGGGCAAACGCCGCAACCCCTGTCAGAAATCCGACCCAAATTGCCACCCGAGGCAGGGCCCGACCTCCGGGCGGGCCGTTCGGAGAAGGGCCCCTGCCCTCGCGGTGTCTGTCCCTCGACCGGGTTGGGACCCTGAGCTTGTCGAACGGCCAAGACAGACACCCGACGGGAAATTGGCTCAAATATCCGAGCGCGTGAGCCATCGAAACGAGACCACCTTGAAGCGGCGGCCTTGGGCGGTGTTGAGCGGATTGAGATCCGCCGGGGCGGTTTCCGCGGGCTGCGAGGGATCGAGATATTCCGGCACGCGCTGCACGATGGCCTCGCACCACGCGCGTCCCTCGGTGGCGCTGGTCGCGGGATTGACCACCTCGCCATAGGTGCGAATCACAAAGGTATCCGACCGCGGGAAAAGCACCGGCGCGAGCGCGGTCATGATGTCGCCTTGCGTGAGCCACTGGGAGCTGAACTCGGCGATGCTGGCGTTGACGCCCGCGTCTGCAATCGCCGCCTCGAGCAGGCTGCGAGGGCTGCCGGCGTTGCCCTCGCTGTCGACACCGGCGAAGAGCGTATTTGACGAGAGGAAGTCATCGAGGGAACGGAACGGGCCTTCCGCCGCGTGCTTCACGCCGACGAATTCGACGATCTTGGCCGCCAGCGCAGCCACCAGATCGGCACTCACCGTGCGCATGCCCTGGCGGAAGAGATGCGTGTTGGCCGACGACGGTCCGTCGGCCGAGGGACTTGAGTCTGCCTGGCCCGGTTCGGCTTGGTAGGTCTCCTGGGCCGATTGTGAGAAACGGAAGAATTGGGCGTCGCCGGACTGCACCGTGGACGGGTTGCCATCGTCGCCCGTGCCGGTCGCGCTTGAGGCGCTGAGATAGCTGAACGACTGGGGCGTGGGAAACCGCACTCCGCGCAAGACCGCCGCCCACGCCGCGGCATGGGTCGAATTGAGATTGAAGGCTCCGCCCTGGAGAAAAAACCGGGACGATGTGGACGAGGCGGGCGTAGTTGGAACGACGTTCCCATCGGCATCGGTGGTCGTGGGCGGGTTCATAAGCACCCGCAGATCGTCGATTGTCACCTTGGTGCGATCGGGTTTACGGAGCGGCTTAAGCAGCGGATTCGGCAGGATGAGATCGCCGGTGGCCGTCGTGCCCGGCGTGGTGCCATCGATCAGCCCTGAAAAGAAGAACCGATCGAAGAGCTCGGCGGTGCGGATGCCGCTCACCTGAAAGTTCGCTCCCCAGGAATTGCCGATCATGAAGGGACGCTGGCCCGGCTGCCGGAAGTGCTGGAGTGCACCCATCGATAGAATAGGCGCGCGTGGCAGCTCAAACAGGGGCACGTCCTCGTTGTAGGACAAGGAGTCGGTGGCACGATCGAGCAAGCGATCGGGGCTCCGGATCCTGCTGTAGCTGCCGCCGTACTGCGCGGGGTCGTTGCCGTTTTCGGCCACCACATAGGTGTCCGCCTGCAGTGTCCGCCGGCGGAAATCCCGACCCTCGGTCGTCAGCCAGGTGCCGGGAGCCGCGGGCGTATCAACGCTCTCCGCCAGACGAAAAACGTAGCTGAATTGATAACCGCTCAGGTTCGCCTTTTGCACCGCGGTGGAAAAATTGCTGACGAACTCCGGCGAGGTGAGCGAGGCCAGCCGCACCGGCCCGGAGGCGCGCATCACGTAAAGAGTTATGCCGAGCGTGTCGGAGCCCTGCACCTCGAGATGACACTCATCCTCGCCCTCGATCTCGCCCAGATTCAGCGGCCGAACGACACCGTCGCCGCCATGACTCAGGGTCTGCGAGTAAAAATCGCTCGTGTACCCGGCCGTGGGCGGGCTGCTGCCCTTGCCCGTGTTTTCCGCCGAGCGCCAACTGTACACGCGGCCCGGCAGCCAGGACTGCCGGTCTTCGACGGGCACGCCGTCCGAAGCGGTGGCGGACCACGGCAGGTTGAGACGCAGCGGCGATCCGAAGACCGAGGGATCCGTCAGCGAAAACGATCCCACCGGCCCGGGGCGCGTTGCCGAATCATTCACCACGCTGATTGACGTCGGGAGGCGCGACACGTCGATGCGCAGATCCTCCGGAACCAAGGCGCTGGTGTACGGATTCCAGAGCGAAACCATCCAGCGCGCTCGCACCTCGAGGGCATTGGCGACCGCTGATGCATTCCCGCCCGCGGTCTGGACGGTGCGGACATTAAACGTGATGAGGAAATACGTGAGTACCGGACCGACTTGATGAGAACCGCCGGTTTCCATATCCAACACATGCGGCGTTATCACATGACGACGTCGCAACGGGTCATCGCCATAGGCGGGAAGAATGGCGGGAGGGGGCACCGTCGGCACGGCTGATTCGCCCTCACCGACGGCGGCCGGTGGATCCGGGACGAGCTTTTCCGTGTAGGCCGGATAATTCGTCCACGCCGCAAAGGCTGGTCCCAGCAAGGACGGTGCGAGCGAAAGATCCTGGCGCAGACCGCCATTCTTCGTGTCGGCGAGCACGGAGAAGTTGTTGGGCGACCAGGCGTGAAAATTCTGCTGCGCGCGCGCGAGGCCGAGCTGGCCGTTGGACGCGTTGCGCAAGAACGCGAGCTGGCTTGTCGCGGCGATCTTTTCATTCGCGACGAGCGCACTGTTGTTGCTGTCGCGCGGCTCGAAGAGCGGAGCGCCCGCCGCGTCGGCCGCCCCGGCCCCGAGCGCGAGTTGCTGCCGGATTCGACCACGGGAGTCGGCGGTGTCGTAGGGAGCGAAGGTAACTGTGCCCGAGGTGTCGGCCACGGCCACTGCCGCCTTCACTCCTTGATCGCCGACCCACCAGGCATAACGGCCGATGACCGTGTTTGCCCCCGGTGCCGCGCCAGGGACTCCGACGGCGTTGATGTCGGAGAGCGGTGCGGCGACATAGTTGCTGCGACTGGCGCTGCCCGTCGAATTGCGCCCAACCAAGTCGACGGTGCGCGGACCGGGCGCGTCCGGCGTAATCGCGAGCGGCACCGGAACCGTGCTGCCGGCCGCCGCGCCTACGGTGGCGTCGGGCTGCAAAAACTCGTTGCCGCTCACGAGCCAGGTGAACGGCGTGGCGGGTGTCGCCGTGGCCGCCGGGTCGCTGCTCCAGACACCCGTGAAGTGCCGCGTGCCGTCGATGCTCCCGAAGTTCTGGGCCGTCGCGGTCACGCGGGTATCCGCGCCGGCGTGTTTTTGCAACTGCCCGAGAGCGACATTGAGCGCGAGGAGGGCATTTTCCCGCGCCTGCGCCTGGCGCTGGGTGTTGCCCGCGATGGAAGTCTCGATGCGGGTGTAGGTGGCGAGGCCCAGCAGCAAGACCACGATGAACGCGAGCAGCGTGACCACGAGCAGCAGCGCGAATCCGGCGCGACGCGCACGGCGCTGAAACGGAAGCGGGATGCCCCCACCCCGCAAGGTGGCGGTGGCGGGTGGGGGCACCCGCCCTCCAGCTGATAAATGTGCGCGTCCGTTCACAGCGGTCTCGCGTTGAGCACGATGCGCCGGGTGTAGACGCGCGAGTTTTCCTCCGCGACGCCCCACCACCATTGCTGCGCGTTGCCATTGTACTTCTGCGGCACCACCAACGCCGGGGTCTTCACCTTCTCCATGTCGGCAATCAGCTCCGCGCCCTTTTCGGTCAGGACACGGATCATCACGTCGACGACGTCGGGGAACGGTTGCGCCGCGCCCCATTGCGCCACGGGAGTGTCGGCGGGCAGCGAGCCGCGCAGCCGGGAGGTCTGGGCAGGTGCAACCGCCCCGCCAGGCGTGGCCGGAAAGACCAGCCGCAAATTGCCGGGCTGGCCCGCGTCGCGCACATAACAACGCACGCCGAAGTCGATCACGTGGTCGGCGATGATCGAGTCGAGGTTGCGCACCGCCCCGGGCACCTGGACGCTGCGCGGGTCGCCCGTGATGGCACCGCTGTTGGTTGACGAGGTGCTCGTGGTGTAATTGGCCGAGGTGATGTTGTACCCGGCTTCGAGCACGCCAATCCGGCCGTTGACGGTGGCCGGCCGGGCCTCGGAGCGATGCAACAGGTACGCACTTTCGGTGTTGGCGGGATTTGTCGCGGTGAACCGGCGGACGATTTGATAGCCAACCGCCACCGGCGCGGAGACGGTCGCCGGCGAGGTGGCGGCGTTCGACCCGCGGCTGGTGGTGAAGAAACGCAGCCACACACCGGCGGTGCCGAAACGGGACGAGCGCAGCTTGCCGCGCTCGTCGGAACGCAATTCGGCGCGCGTGGCGGCGAGATCGAGGGAGAGACCGCCCACCGGCTTCGGGTTGCGCGGAGCAATCTGCCAGAGCCCGGTCGCATTGCCGGTGGAGTTATTGAGCACATCGACGGCAAACCAGACGTTGCCGTCGTCGCGATACCGCGCGCCCTGCAGATCCAGTTGCAATTGATCGAGCACGAGCCGCGCCTGAGCGTCGGCGCCGAGCCGCGTGCTCGCCCGCGACCAGGTGGTCGAAACATTGCCCACGATGACGGCGAGGAATCCGGCAAGCACGGCGGTGATGCCGGCGGCAACCAGCAGCTCGACAAGGGTGAAGCCGCAGGTGTGGTTCCGGTGGAGGGCGGATTCCCTCGTCCGCCGTGCGGAACGGACCCACTCCGCCACCGTCAATTTGGAATCGCTTGCGTTCATCGCAGGACCGAGCCGGTGAAAAAAAGCACCTGCTTGCGACCGTGATCGTAGGGCACGGCACCGCCGCCACCCGGAGCGGCGCCGATCTGCACGGCGGTGGCGGGATTGGCGGTCGGCAGAAACGCCGGCCAGCGAACGCGCATCGTGTAGGCCACAAACGCCGCGACCGCGTCGCCCGTCTTGGGCGTAAGCGCGTCGCTACGGACCAAGTCGATTTCGAAGTACTTGTCGCCGTCCGGCATGGTAACGCGGCCTGAGTCGTACCACGCTCCGCGACCCTGGTTCGCGCCATAGATCCCAACCTCGCCATCGCGCCGGCCGAAGATCACCGCCGGATATTTTGTCCCGTCATTGGGGTTGTAATTCCCCGCGCCATCCTTCGCGCGGACGTCGGCGACCTCCTGCACAAGCAACAGCGCCGCGTCGAATGGCAGCGCCTGCACGCGCGCGCGCACGGCGTCGGCCACCCGGGCGGCGGCCTCGGCATCGCCGACCGCAGCCACGGAGTTGGTCACCGGGGCATACAGCCCGAGCACGGCCACCATCCCAATCGCAAAAATGGCGATGGCCGCGATGACCTCGAGGAGGGAGAAGGCACGGACAGCCCGATTGGGTTCTAGGTTTTGGGTTTTGAGTTTTGGGTTCTGGATTTTGGGTTCAGCGTTCGATGAATGCGACCCGGAACCCAAAACCAAGAACTCAAAACCTTTGCCTGGTTGATGCATGATCAGAACCCCGTCGCCACATCGACGAGCGAGATCGACCCCGTTTTCCGGACGAACAAACCGCGGACCGTGCTCGCGTTGTTGAAACGCGGCGGCGCGGTGCCACTGAGGACCGCCGTGGTCAGGGCAATCTTCGTGGGTGGATTGTTCGTGGGGTTGGAAACGACCGTTCCGTCGGGGGAAAATTCCAGATAGAGGATTCGTCCGTTCTGGCCCGTCCGGCCAAAGAACTGAGTCGCGACGGCGGCGCTTTGCCCACGGTAGTTGAAGGCGGCCAGCACCGTCAGCGTGGAGACGGGTCCGGTGGCGGCGTTGTTGTTCCACGCCACGCCGGTATTCAGATGATTGGTCGGGACCGGCGCCGGCGGCACTACGCAGATGGGCGTGGGGAGAGCCACCGGGTCGCCGCTTGCCACCCAGACTGTCGTGCCGTTGGCGAGAGTATCCTGCCGTACAACCTGGAGGGAGCGCAGGTATTTCCCGGCGTCGGCGTTGGTTCCCGGGGGGATCGTCGCGTAGACGATCAGCCGGGCATTGGTCTGATGCAGGGCCGCCTGCGCCCGCGTCGCGCCGACGAGGCCGGAGATGACATTTTGCGCACTGGCGAGGGCGGCACCGTCGCCACCGCGGCCGGCCAGGGCCAGGGCACCGCCGCCAACGAGCACCATGATCACCCCGATCACCGCCAGCAGTTCGATCAGCGTGAAGCCGGCGGCCGGGCGGAGACCGGCCGAACGACCGGTCTGGGACTTACGTACGGTCACAGCTCGTTGAATACACCAAATCATTTCCAGCTGAAGATGAAGTCGGAGGTCGACGTCGCACCCGGCGGGAGCGAATAGAAGAGGACGCCGACCCGCACCCCGCCCTGCGCCACGGTCGGAATGTCCGGCGTGGCCCCCGTGTTGGTGGGCGCAAGGCGCACCGTCGTACTATCCGGAGGACTGACCGTCGGCAGGCGCGTGATGCTGTCGCCACCATTGCCCCCGACCTTGATTGATCCGTCGAGGTTCCGATCAACCAGCACGGCGATATCCGTGCCATCGAACGAATCCCGAATGAGCCCGCGCTTGGTGAGAAGGGTGGAATCGGTGGTGGCAACTGAAACCATGTCGGCTTCCGTGAAGGCGATGAACGGGATTCGCCGCGTATTCTGCGCCTGCGGTGGCGGCGGAGTGCCGGTGGTCGTGGTGAGCAGGGCCGTTCCGTCCCGCCGGGCACCCACGAGCGTCTCGTAGAAACGATGCGTCGCCGCCAAGTTGGTGCCGCCGGTCGTGTTGCCATTCACCTTGTCCAGCCCCGCTCCGGCCGTCTCGAACGTCGGATAATAGCCATACTCCTGTCGAAAAGCCTCGATGGCGGCGCCCCACTGCGCGAACTGGCCACGGGTCTTCGCTTTCTTCGCAGCGTTGCGGGCGGAAGAGGTGGTCGGAATCAAAATCGCGGAGAGGATGCCGATGATGGCAATGACCGTGAGCAGTTCGATGAGCGTGAACCCGGCGCGCGCAGATCGGCGGCAGGGCCCGACCTCCGGGCGGGCCGCCAGTGGCCGCGAATCCTCACGGGCCGCCCGGAGGTCGGCCCCGACCCTCAAGCCATCGGCAACTTGGTTGTCCTGCGAAAGTATTTTCATGATTCAGGGATTGGCGTAAATATTGTCAGCCATCTCGGCGGTTTGGGTGGCCAGCAGCAAGCCGCTCGTGACGGTGATGGAGGGTGTCTGGGTGCCATTGGCCGTGACCAGCCGGCCGGCGGAATATAGCACATAACCCGACGCCTGCCAGGCAGCGGCGGAACGGGTGTTCTTGTAATAGTAGACATACCGGCGCCCCCAGGGATCGAGCAGGCTGGCGTTTTGCTCGATCTTCGACGGTGGGTTGGGCGTGTTGCTGACCGGGACGAGAAACTGGGTGGTGAGCGTGCCGTTGATCGAAAGTTTTCCGATTTCGAGAGTGTTGGGCCCATTCAGGCGATCGGTGTTGGTGAAGCGGCGCGCACCGAAGACACCAGTGAGGCAGTTGAACAACTTTGCCTGGGCGGTGTTGACCCCGGGCCCGGTGCCGTTGGGCAAGGCAGCCGTCACGCCGGTCGGCGTGGCCGGGGCTTGGGTAAACTCTCCTAGCTGCGGGTAATCACCATAGAGCTGTTTGAACCGTTCGAGCGCGGTCGACACTGCCGCGAGTTCCGACCGCGCCCGGGCGATGTGGCTGCGTTCCCTGGCCCCGCGCACGGCCCCGATTGTGATCGTCGCCAGAATCCCGATCACCGTCATCGCCGTCAGCAACTCAACCAGCGAGAATCCCCGACCGCCGGCACCACGGAGACCGCGACCAGAGGAACCAGGCTCGAGCGCGAATTCCTCCGATAATGGAGGCGGAGTGACCCCACCCCGCACACGGCCAAGCCTGAACGCTCCACGCCGCAGGGTGCGGGCACCCCGCCTCCAGGTATGCGTGAGCAGAATCTGATGTTTCCGGGCTGGCGGCATCGGGAGCAAGGACGCGAGTGAACCGGCAACGTTACAGGCGTCGCAACTGCTTTCTGCTCCCGAAACTCCGACAGTAATGCGATGGCGGCGACGACAAAGCCCGTTCGACAAGCTCAGGGTCCCGGACGTCGTCGTACGATCCAAGACATGCGTCTCGGAGGGCTGCGCTTCGTCGCAGCCGCTTCTTGGAGTGAAATTGACGGCGCCGACGAAGCGGCGCCCTCCGAAACTGCAACCAAGCCCGGCGATTGGCCGCCGCGTCCGCGGAAAACTCACTCGTCGCCCTGCAGGGCGGCCACGACACTGAGATCCTCCAGCGTCGAAGTGTCGCCCTTCACCAGGACGCCAGCCGCAATGTCCTTCAGAATGCGCCGCATGATTTTTCCGCTGCGAGTTTTGGGCAAACCGGCGGCAAAACGAATCGTGTCGGGCTTGGCCAGCGAACCGATTTCCTTGCCGACATGGTTGCGCAATTCCTCCCGGAGTGCGTCGTTCGCCTGCACGCCGGCCTTGAGCGTGACAAACACGCACAGGGCCTGCCCCTTCAGTTCATCCGGCCGCCCCACCGCCGCCGCCTCCGCCACGGCCGGGTGAGACACCAATGCGCTTTCCACCTCGGCCGTGCCGAGACGGTGACCGGAAACGTTGAGCACATC
>SXSC01000279.1 GCA_005792355.1 Opitutaceae bacterium | reverse complement strand
CTCACGAAGACGAGCGACATCGACTCTAGATGCTTGTTGCTGCGACACATACTGGATGTAGTGCTTGCTATTTTCAACCCACTCTCTTGGGGGGGATGACCCCGCCGGGTTCAGATATCTTTCGGCCTATTCGCCGCTGCACAACGTCAAGGCCGGCGTGAAGTATCCCGCGGTGCTGGTGACGACAGCCGACCACGACGATCGGGTGCACCCGGGCCACTCGTTCAAATATGCGGCGGCGCTGCAGGCCGGGGTGGCGAGAGATCTGCAGGACCGCCCCGCGTTGATCCGCATCGAGACCAAGGCGGGGCACGGCGCCGGCAAGCCGACTGCAAAAGTGATCGAAGAGGCGGCGGACAAGCTGGCGTTCGCGGCTCACTTCGTGGGCATGAAGGGGCCGGCGGTTCCGGCGAAATAGGCGGCAATATTCGCAGCGCGAATGTCGCAACCAGCAGACGGCGGGCAAGCCCTCCTCCGGCGGGCAAGGCGAAGAAGCTCGGAAATCGTGAAAGCGGGCATCCACCTGCGGCGGACAAGTCGGGCAGCGAAAATCCGCCGACGGCGGACAAGTCTCGGAATTTCAAACCGACGGGTTTCGTTCCGCTCAGCCGGTCGCGTGTCTGCACCTGGAATGAAGTCCCGGATTTCAGATTGCTGATGCCCGACTTGCCCGGCGATGGCGGGTTTCAAGATTTCCGAAACAGTCCCGGCTGGCGGCGAAGTGGATCGAAAGTAGCCACCGCCTATTTCTTCTTTTTCGACTGGATGCTCTTGGCGGCTTTTCCCGCCTGCCGGCGGACGTCGGCATCCGACGTGGCCGCGGCAATCTTTTCCAACACCGCCTTGACGGTGGCGGCATGTTTCGTCGCCGCCAGGGCCGGCGCGATCTGCACCACGGCCAGCGCCGCCTCGGTCTTGACGCTCGGATCGTCGAGATAGGGCAGCAGCAGCTGCAGTCCCTCGATCTGCTTCACGCTCCCCAAGCCCGACACGATGATCAGTTTTTCCTCCGTCGTGCGCACGGCCTGGTTGGCCTGCGAAAACCAGGCGAGGAAATCGAGCTGCGTGGGATCGCGGCCCTCCGCCACCTTGGCGGCCATCCGGGTCCCGCCCCGCAAGGCTGGCTCGCGTTGCGCCGGCTCTTCATTCCGGGTGAATATTTCCAACATCAAGGAGGCCGCGCTGGCGTCCGGCCAGTCCGCCAGGCAGCGCAGCGCCGCCACCCGTACCCTGGCCTCGCCATCGTTCAGCGCCAGCTTGACGGTATCGAATACTTGGGGGCTGCCGCCGGTGGCCTTCACGATCGCTCCGAGCGGACGCAACAAGGCCAGTTTGGCCGAGGTGTCGGTGGCCGCCCGATAGGCGGACAGGACGGGCTCGGCGCGTTTTCCCGCCGGTTCGATCTTCATGGAGGCGGCGAAGACCGCGAGATCGGCCGGCACCTTGACCGCATCGTCCCGGCTGGCGAGCGACAGGCGGATGAGTTCCGCCACATCGGCCGGACGCGCGACCTGGGCCAGCGCACGGAAGGCGGCTTTGCTGACCTCGGCTTCCGCTCCGGCTGCCAGTTTCAAAAGTTCCCCGCGGGCGTTGTCCGCTCTGCGGGCGCCCAGCACGCCGATGAGCTTGACGCGCAGCGCCGGCGCCACTGACGGCAGGGTGGCCAGGATCTTCGAGTTGGTGTCGGCTCCTCCGACCTGACTCAGGCCCGCGATGGCGGCTTCCGACTCGGCGGGGGTTTGCGCCGCGGTGACCGCCCGCAGCAAGACGGGGAGGCTGGAGCTGCCGTCGTCGACGCGAGGCAACGCCTGGATCGCTGCCACCCGCACCGCGGGGGCACCGCTCTTCGTGGCGTCGAGGATGGCGGGGAGGGCGTCCTTGTCACCGCGGTCGCCCAGAACCTGGATGAGCAAAACCTGCTTTTCCGACGGCAACTTGCCGAGTTCGGAGGCCAGGGCCGTGGTCACACTGGCGCCAGCCAGTTCACGGGCCGCTCGCCAGGCCGCTGCCAGCATGGCTGCGTCCTGACCCTTGAGTTGTTTCACGAGCAGGGGAATGCCATCGGCTTCGCGCGCGGTAATCGCACCGCACATCGCGGCGGTGCGAATGTAGTCGGGAAATTCGGGCGCGTGGAGCCGGTCGAAAATGGGGGCCGCTTCGCTGCGTTGGCGAGCGGCCACCAGCGCTTCGGCGCAGGTGAGACTGGCGTCGGCGAAGACAATGCGGAGTGCGCCCGTCGCGCCGCCCAGGGAACTCTGGAGTTTTTTCGCGGCATCGACGCTGCCCATCCGGCCCAGCGCCGCCGCCGCGGCGGCGGTCACGGATTCATCCGGGCCGGCCAGCAGCCCGGCCAGTGCGGCGGTGGCGGAAGCGTCGCGCCGGAAGCCGATGGAATTGATGACACCGACGAGCAATTTCCCCTGAACTTTGCCGAGAGCGTCGCGGAGCGCGGCGGCGGCGGCGGGATCGGGCATCGGCTCCAAGGCATGACGCGCCATGTGGGCGAGCTTTTCGTCCGACAGGAGCGCGGCCAGGGCCGGCACGGCCGCCTTCGTGCCGATGATCGCCAGACGGTGGCAGGCTACGACCTTGTTGTGCGGCGCGCTGGTGGCGGATTGCAGGGTGGCGATTAACGCGTGCTCTTCCTCCGATCGGGACAGCGTGCTCGTCATCGGCGCGCCTTGGCCGATCAGAAACACGGGAGCCGCGGCCAGGAGCAGCGCCGTCAGCGCGGTTTTGAGACTGAATGGTGCGAGAGTCATGTTCGGTCCTGTTTTTCTTCGGGATGATTTTCGTTTCGGCGTGGACCCAGTTTCAGATTCGCCAGGGTTCACGTTTGGCGCGGGCGCGCATCCGGTTGGCGTCCGCATCGCCGATGAATTCGTTTTTCGCCGGATCGTAGGCGAGTTTGCGGCCGAGCTGCCACGAGATGTAGGCGGCGTGGCTGGCGATGTGCGACTGGCAGGCCACGTCGCCGTTGGCTGCCGTCAGCGCGCGGGATTTGACGCAGTCCAGAAATTCGCGGAGATGGCCCGCCGGATGGGTGCCGGCCTGGCGCTTGAGCGTGCGTTCGCCGCGCAGTGATTCGGGGAAAACCTTGAGATCGCCCCGGTCGCCGGTTTCGACCCAGCCTTCATCGCCCTCGAAGCGCACGCTGCATGTGCCCAGGCCCAGCCAGCCGGTCTCGCGCATGACCAATTTCACGCCGTTGGCATATTGGGCGACACAACCTCCCTCGTTCGGCACATATTCGACCGGAGCGGTTTTGTCGGCGTCGTTGGCCCACTGGCAGAGGTCGATGGTGTGCGAGCCCCACTCGAGAATGCCGCCGCCGTGGAAATCGAAATGATTGCGCCAGCGGCCCGCCACATACTGGGAGTTGTAGGGCCGCCACGGGCATGGGCCGAGCCACATGTCCCAATCGCAGACATCCTTGGGCGGCTCCGGTTCGGCGGGCAGCCACTCCAGTTTGGTGCCCGGCGCGAGCGTGTTGGCGTGGACTGTCTGGAGTTTGCCGAGCTTGCCGGTGCGGGCCAGTTCCACGGCGAAGACGAAGTTGCTGACATTGCGGCGCTGCGTGCCGGCCTGATAAACCCGGCTGTAGCGGCGCATGGTTTCCGCGAGCGCCACGCTGTCGGCGATGTTCGTCGAGCAGGGTTTTTCGCAGTACATGTCCTTGCCCGCCTTCGCCGTGAGGATGGACGCAAGCGAATGCCAGCGGTCGCCGGTGGCGATGAGCAGGGCATCAACGTCTTTCCGTGCGAGCAATTCGCGGAAATCGCGATACATGGCGCAGCCCTTGTCGCCATTCTTTTCGTCCGCGAGGGCCTTGACCGCCTGGCGCCGCGTTTCCCGGATGTCGGCGATGGCCACGAACTGCACGTCGGGTTCCTGGATCAGCACGGCCAGGTCGTTCCCGCCGCGCCCACCGATGCCGAAGCCGCCCATCACGATCCGGTTGCTGGGTGCCACGCCGCCGTTGAGCCCCAGCACCTGCCCGCGGACAATTTGCGGCAGCAGCAGGGCGCCGCCTGCGACCAACGTTTGCTGGAGAAATGAACGGCGGTTCAGGGCCGGCGTGAAGACGTGTTTCTTTTTCATGGTAGGATATTTCTCCCCGACTGAGGCAGGAGGCCATCCGGTTGGAACGACGGGAACGGCCGGGCCTGAAACTACCACAAGCCGGTCCGCCGGCTCTGCGCAGAACTTGGCGGATGGTGGGCGGTAATTGATGCGTTCACTGAGGCCCGGGAGTTTTCACCACGGATTGCCCAGCGCGGCGAAGCCGCCACCAAAGTCACCCCCAAAAAAAATCTTTTTACACCGCAGAGACTCAATCTTCAGAGCGCAGAGAAAGGCAGATGTCTTCCCTGCCTTTTTATCCGGACACTCCCGGCCAAAATATTTCGGACAGAAAAATTCCAATCCCCGCGCCGCACCTGAATTTTGAAACGCGGAGTTCGCGGCGAACGCGGAGGATAAAATCTCATTCTCCGCGCCCTTCGAGATCTTCGTTCCCTGCCGGGCCAGAGATGGGGGTTCGAGTTTGGCTGGTCCGCCGGCCGGAGTCGGCCGAAGCCATCGGATCCGCGCCGCTATTTGTTCACCCGGAAATTCACCACGTCGTAGTCCTGAATGACGTACGTGCGCTGCTCGAGCCGGAGCTTGCCTGCGTGTTTGGCCTGCTTTTCGCCGCCCGCGTTGATGAAGTCGTCCCAGCCGATCACCTCGGCGCGGATGAAGCTCTTGAGCAAATCGGTGTGAATCGTGGCCGCGGCCTCTGGCGCCGTCAGTCCCCGCTTGATCGGCCAGGCGCGGTTTTCAATCCCGCCGACCGTGAGGAAGCAGATGAGGCCGCTCTCCGCCAGGACCCGCACCAAAAACTCGTCGAAATGGGCCAGCTCCTCGTCGGTGCCCACCACCACCGGCTTCGCGGTGAGCAGAGCGTGCTTCTCCGTCGTCGCCCAGTCGGCGGCGCCGAGGCCGGCGGTGGTGACAAACTGCTCCGCCTCGAGCACCGCTTTCATCTTCAGCAGCACGGCGGCCTCGGCCGCCGCCGGATTGTGCGCGAGTCGCGTCTCCACAAAATCGAGATCCTGGAGGACGAGCTCGAGCCGGCTGTTGGCCGAGGTCACGATCACATCCGCGGTGAGCGCCTCCTCGGGCGCGACCACGTCGACCTGGGCGTAGACCTTCTTCTTGGCCTCCACCAATTTGTCGGCCGCGTCGAGCCGCGGATCCTTGATGTTGTGCTTGCCCAGGGCGACGCCAGTGAGGCCGTAGATGCAGACTTTCATGGTGAGGAAGCGGCCAGCCTGATCGCCGCCCGCCGCGCGGGCAATGGAATAGTCCCGGCGAGGCGAAGCCACCGACCATTCTGGCCGCTGAGGCCATCGGGCGTCCCGAATTGACGAACTGGGTGGCGGCAAAGCGCGTCGCTGTTCAGGACCTGCGACATCAGGCGTTGAAGTGAGCTAGGCCACAGAGTCGGAGCGTGGCAGGAAGATTAAAGGCAGGAAGATTTTCAAACCCCGGCGGGCTTGAAATTTTCCTGCCCAATAGTTTGCCTCCCTCCGGGTCCGACACCCCGAAGGTTTCCCGCCAGAGGTGGATGAACTTCGGCTTGGTTGAGGGCAGGAGCGGCTTTACGCCGCGATGCATTCGCAACGGCGAGGATTCGCGGGGTAAACCCGAATGGCGCTTAAGTTTTTTCCGAGCGGCGATAGCTGTTACCATGGCAATTTTCGCGGTCGTCGGGGACTTTTGGCAGGGGAATGGGTGGCAAGGGAATGAAAGCTCGGCGGATTTCCCCCTCTGCCACCGATTCTCTTGCCATCCTGCCCCAGCGCCCTCCGCCGAAAGTGGATCCGCAAGGTCCAGGGAAAGACCGTGAAGTGCCCGACGGGGTCAGGCTGTGGGTTTTTCAGTCAAGGCTGGGCAGCCGGCATTGCCGCGTGGATCAAGCGGAACGACCGTTGCTGATCCTTTCGACTGATCGTGAAAAGCAGCCAGGTGCGGCTGGATCAGGTCGCGGACCCGGCCAACTTGCGTGAGGCGTTCCTCCGGGCGGCGCGTCGTGCCGGGCGGCAGGAGACAGTTGGAATCCAGCGTCAGATTTTCCCGCGGCCCGGCGGGTTTGTCATCCAATGGATGACAAGTATCTCCGGCTCGCGTAGGGGGAACCAATGGCGACCGAGGGAACGCAGGGTCGTTCCTCTCCGCCAAAAACCGCGAACCCTTGCACAAGAAATGCGTGGGATTTGCTGTCGCGCGACGTGGGCGGAGTGACGAGCATCGCGACGCGTCGGACCGCCGCAGATCCCGACGCTCCGCCGCAGACTCCGACCCAAAATCCGCCGGCTTTTTTCCAGCCATGAATTCCCTGTTGCATGAGTGGAGCCGCTGGATGACAGCGGTCGTCCTGCTTGGGAGTCTGGGCACCGCTTCAGGGGGCGAGCCGGGCGTGGGTCGCGAGTCCGGGTCGCGCCCTGCAAGCGACCACGCCTTCTTCCCTTTCTGCATTGACTGGCACGACGCGAAGAAACGCTCGTTCGAGCAGCAGGCGCAGATGCTCAAGGAGCTCGGTTACCCGGGTGTCGGTCACATCTGGCTGGACAAGGTTGAGGAGCGGATCGTCACGCTCGATGCCGCCGGGTTGCGGCTGTTTCAGATCACGATCGCCGTGGACTTCGCGCCCGGCAAGAACCCGTACGATGTCGGACGGTTCAAGGAGGTCCTCGCGCTCATCCGGGGCCGGCAGGTGCAGTTTTGCGTAATCGGCAAGGGCGTGAAATCCTCCGACCCCTCCGGCGACCCGCGGGCGGTGGACGTCCTGCGCGAGATGTCCGATCTGGCCCGGGACTCCGGGGCGCAGTTGCTGCTGTATCCGCATCAGAAGGACTGGCTCGAGCGCCTCGAGGATGCGGTGCGCGTCGCGGAGAAGGTGGACCGCGCAAACGTCGGCGTGATGTTCAACCTCTGTCACTGGCTGCGCGTAGATCCGAGCCGCGACTACACGCCGCTGCTCCGGCGGGCCCTGCCCCGGCTCTGGGCCATCTCAATCAATGGCGCCGACGACCGCGACGACCAACCGGGCTGGAAGCGATACATTCAGCCGCTGGACCAGGGCTCGTTCGATGTCGGCGCGCTGCTCCGCACGCTCGACGAATTCGGCTATCGCGGTCCGGTCGGCCTCCAGTGCTTTGGGATCGGAGGGGACGTGCGCGAGCATCTGGCCCGGTCGATGGCGAAGTGGCGGGAACTACGCCAACCACCCACGGAGGCGAAATAACATGTCGAATCGAAACAAACTCAATCGCCGGCAGTTTCTCGCGGGCGCCGCGAAGGCCGGTGCGGTGCTGGCGGCGCCGCTGATCGTGCCCGCGTCGGTGCTCGGCCGCGGGGGGGCGGTGGCCCCCAGCGAACGAATCGTCATGGGTGGCATTGGCGTCGGCGGACGTGGCGGGTATGATCTCGGGATTCTGTTGCAGGAGGCCGGGGTGCAGTTTGTCGCGGTGTGCGACGTCAAGCAGGCGCGGCGGGAGGCGGTCAAGCAGCAGGTGGACCAGGCCTACGGCAACCGCGATTGCGCCACGTTCCGCGACCTGCGGGAACTGATCGCGCAGCGGACCGACCTCGATGCCGTGCTTATCGCCACGGGGGATCGCTGGCACACGCCGGCCTCGATCATGGCGATGAAGGCGGGGCTCGATGTGTTTTGCGAAAAGCCGTCGAGCATGAGTGTGGCCGAAGGGCAGGAACTCGTGGCGGTGGCGCGGCGCTACGGTCGGGTTTTCCAGAGTGGCATGCAGCGGCTGAGCGAGGCGAATTTTGTGTATGCCGATCTGCTCGCGCGGACGGGGAGGCTCGGGAAGCTGCACACGGTGTACGCGCATCAGCTGAAGTTTCAGATGAAGACCGACTGGTTGCCGGCGGAGCCGGAGCCTGAGCCCGAGGAGTTCGATTGGAACCTATGGCTTGGCCCGGCTGCGTGGCGGCCGTACAACTCCGCCTATCTCCGCGGCTGCGGCGCCTGGCTGGATTACCATGATTTCGGCACCGGGGTCGCCGGGTGGGGCAGTCACACCATTTGCCAGTGCCAGTCCGCCCTCGGGGCCCTGACCACCTCGGCGGTCGAGTATGTGTATCCGGGCAATGACGACGCCGATGGCTTGGTCTGCCGTTTTGCGAACGGGGTCAAAATGGTGTTGAACGCGCAGGGCTGGCCCAAGGCCGGCGAGCCGGGCATGTGGCGGGGATCTTGTGGCGTGCGTTACGAGGGGTCCGAGGGCTGGGTGGCGATCGCCGACGGTTATCCGCGGCCCGAGGTCTCGTCGCCGGCGCTGTTGCGGGAATTTGACTCGCTGCTGCATGATTATCAGGCGCAGACGAATCGTCCGCTGCATCACATTCGCGATTTCCTTGAGGGCGTGCGGAGCCGCCGGCCGGGTATCGCCAACGAAGTGGTGATGCACCGCACAATGAGCACGAACCACGTGGCCAATATCTGCATGCTGCTCAGGCGAAACGTGACGTGGGATCCGGTGAAGGAGGAATTTCCGGGCGATGCCGAGGCCAATCGGATGCGCTCCCGGGCCCGGCGCGAGCCGTGGCGGGTTTGATCCCAAGAAGATGACGGTTGAATATCGCTCCCCCTCCTAAAATCAAATTTCCATGAACCTCCACCGCCTGCGAATCTCCTGCTCCATTGCCGTCCTGCTCGTGGCCGGGCTGACGGTGGCTGGGGCCGCTGATCTCCCGGCGATTGCGCTGCCGGCGCCCAATCAGACCGGCGGCAAGCCACTGCTGGAGGTGTTGAAGGCGCGGCAGTCCCTTCGCGAGTTCAGCCCGCGGTCGCTGCCGCTCCAGGCGATGTCTGATTTGCTCTGGGCGGGATTCGGCATCAACCGGCCGGAGAGCGATCACCGCACGGCCCCGTCGACGATGAACATGCAGGAGATCGATCTGTATGTCGCGCTCGCCGACGGGCTGTATCTCTATGCCGCCAAACCACACGAGCTGCGTCCGGTACTGGCCGGTGATTTGCGCCCCAAGACCGGTGGGAACGCGGCGATCCAAAAGGCGGCGGCGGTCCTGATTTTTGTCGCGGACTACAGTCGGATGGCGAAGGCGAAGCCGGCGGACCGCGACTTTTACGCGGCGATCGACGCGGGCTTTATTGTGCAGAACGTCTATCTCTACTGTGCTTCCGCCGGCCTAGCCACGGTCGTCCACGAGTTGGATCGTCCCCCGCTGGCCCGGGCGATGGAGCTCCGGCCGGAACAAAAGATCATCATCGCGCAGTCGGTCGGTGCTCCGAAATAGCCCGGCGGAGCGCGGCTCCGGTTTCCGCTCTTGCGCTCCGCCGCCGAGCCGCCGGAGTAATACCGTGGTGTCCGCCGCGCCCGTATCAATCATTGCATAATTTCATGCGCTCATATGCAGAGGCGATTTTCCAAGAAATTTTCACCTCCACGCTTTACCACCGCAACCGAAGCCGATCTTCGCCACAGAGGACACGGAGGGGACCCCGAGGTCACTGAGTAAGACCTCCCATTCTTCTGCCTCTGTGTCCTCGGTGCATCCTCCGTGGCCTTTGTGACAAGAAAATCACGCACGAACTTTCGCAAAGATTGATAGTACGGCCTCCCCGGTCTTCCTTCCGATGAATTCCACCCTCCAGATCATTGCGCTGCCGCGAGCGTCGCGGGAGGTCGACCGGTTTCTCGACCTCGCGTACGCGATCTACGGCCGCGATCCGCATTGGGTCGCACCGCTTTTGCGGGATGTGAAGAAGACCTTCAGCGACGCGAATCCGCTGTTCGAGCATGCGGAGATGCAGCTCTGGATGGCGTCTCGCGACGGCCGCGATGTCGGGCGCATCGCCGGGATCATCGACCGCCATCACAATGAGTTTCACCGCGAGCGCACGGCGTTCTTCGGTTTCTTTGAATCGGTCGACGATCCCGCGGTCAGCGCGAAGTTGTTTGCGGCGGTGGCGGCGTGGGCGCGGCCGCGGGGGATGACGCGACTCCTCGGTCCGATGAATCCCACGACCAACGATGAGTGCGGCCTGCTGGTCGACGGCTTCGATTCGCCTCCGGTGTTCATGCTGACGTATAATCCGCGGTATTACGTGCCGCTGGTCGAGGCGGCGGGCTGCACGAAGGCGAAGGATCTGCTGGCTTACGATTTTGATCTCGCCTCCGGGCCGCAGGAGCGGCTGGGGCGTTTCATGCATAAATTCCGCCGGCGCGAGCCGGACGTCGTGATCACGCCCATCCTGAAAAAGAATCTCGCCACCCAGCTGGCGAAGATCAAGACGGTCTATAATCAGGCGTGGGCGGAGAACTGGGGTTTTGTGCCGATGACGGATGGAGAGATTGATTTCCTGGCCGGGCGGCTGAAACCGCTGGTGACGGAGGGGCTGGCGATGGTGGCGGAGACGCCGCAGGGGCCCAGTGGATTTCTCCTGGCGATGCCCGATTTCAACGAGGCGCTCCAGCCGTTGCGCGGGCGTTTCCTGTCACCCGGATTGTGGCGGGCGATCCCGTATTTTCTGGGTGCGAAGCGGCCGAAGTATCTGCGTTGCGTGACGCTGGGGGTCGTGCCGCAATGTCGGGGACGTGGGATCGAAGCGGCGATGCTCTCGGAGGTGCTGAACGCGAGTCTGCGACTGGGATTCCAGCGCGGTGAGGCCTCGTGGATTTTGGAGGAAAACACCGCCGTGCAGCGGGTCATCGGTTTGTTCGGCGGCGTGGTTTACAAGACCTACCGCATTTACGAATGCGCGGTCTGAGGCGCCGGACCGCCGAAGCGCGAGTGGAGCCAGTTGCCGGTCGGCAGCAGCGCCGCCGCCACCAGGGCGCCCGCCACCACATCCACCGCGTAGTGATAGCGGCAATAGACGGTCGCAAAACAAAGCAGGATGGCCGCGGCCAGATGCAGCCAGCGGATGCGCCGCAAGTAGCGGAAGGAAAAGTAAACCGTCACGAGCGCGACAGCCACGTGGCTGCTCGGAAACGCCGCGCCCGGGGCCTCGAAGTGCCGGTAGATCAGCGCCATGATTTGGAAAAATGGACCGGCCCGCACCGCGGCCGGAAACTCCGGCACGTCCGCCGGGATGGCGTCCGGAGGCAGGACGAACCCCACGAGATCGGGGTAATAGATCCGCGGGCCGACGACGGGGAGGAAAACGTAGGTGAGGTAGCAGACATAGAAGACGAACGACACGACTGAGATGTAGTGCTGAAATTCCGCGCGCGACCGGAGGAACAACGCGAGTCCCACGCCGACGATCATCAGGTAGAAGGAGAAATAGGCGGCGTAGAACAACTCGCTCACCATCGGAAACGGGAATGCGGCCATGAAACGAAACCCCGGAGCGAAACCGAAAATCCGTTCATCCAGCCGGTGGAACACCGGGTCAAGGTAACCGTGGTAAAACAGCTGGTTCAGGGCTCCGGTCGCGCGATAGAGAAACGGGTAGAGCAGCACGGGGTAAAACTGCCGGAGGAAATCGAGCCCGCGGTTCGCGGGCCGGGCGGCGTGGGCGTGGATCAGCCCTTGAATCAGACCAAGGCAGAGGAGGTGGGCGCCCAGCCACCAGCCCCAGCCTGGGACATCCCGGCCGGGCCCCAGCAAAATGATCGCCGCAACCAGCGCGAGGTAGCACTGCGTCGCGCAATCAACAAAGCGGTGGTGCGGCATCAGCTGGTCAATCTGCGGAGGTGACCGACCCGACGCCAGCCTCCGCGGCGGGGCGGAGGTCCGTCGCACCGGTGGGCTGACGGTCGCTGTCTGCGAATGTAGCGCAGACCTCAGGCCTGGTTGGGGCTTGGGCCCAAACCACCAATTCTTTTGGCAAAAAAATGGGTGGCAATAAAAGGCCGATCATCGGGCCTCAGCTCACTTTCCGGAGTTTCGTGATCCGGCCGGTATGGACCCACTCGGCGACGAAGATGTTTCCGGCCGCGTCGAAACAAGCATCGTGCGGGTGCAGGAATTTCCCGGAAACCCAGCTGGCCCCGCTTTCGTCCTTGCGCAGCGCATTCTTGTCCCTGGTCACCTGCTCGCGCCAGGCCGGGTCTTCCCCGAGCTGGGTGATGATCTGGTTGTTCGAATCGAGGAGCGTGATCCGGGCGCTGAGGTCGGGCACGAGCAGGACGCCCTGGTGAACATCGATGTTCGCTGGCAGAATAAACCCGTCGAGGGTCTGCAGGTGTTTCCCCGCCAGGGTGAACCATTGCAGCCGCCCGTTGGCGCGGTCGGCCACGACGACCGACGGAGCGCGTCCCGGCCGATCGTCGAGGGCGATGCCGTGCGGGAGATTGAACTCCCCCGCGCCCTTGCCCGGCGTGCCAAACATGGCAAGCCACTGGCCGTGCTTGTCGTAACGGTGAATGCGATACGAGCCATAGCCGTCGGCGAGAAAGAAGCCGCCGTCGGGGAGGAACGCGAAGTTCGTCGGCATGAAGGCGTCGCGCCCCCAGCGTTTGGCGGGCCGGGTGTCCTCGTTCGCGGGGTAGAGCTGCGAACCCATCGGCGCGCGTTTCTCCCAGACGCGTTCGCCCGTGAGGGTGAGCTTGGCGAAGTTCTTCAACTGTTGGTAGCCGGTGACGTAAAGGAACTCCTCCCGGCCCTCGGTGCGGACCTCCAGCCCGTGGCCGCCGCCCTGAAACTGCTGGCCGAAGGCGCGCACGAACTTTCCCTTGGCGTCGAAGACGAAGATCGAGGGATGGTCCGTCAGATTTTCGCGGCCCTCGTGGATGACGTAGAGCAACCCCTCGCGGTCGACCGCCACGTTGTGCGTGGTCTGCCAGGAATACTTGGCGGGGAGTTGCGCCCAGTGGTGCAGGACCTCGTAGCGATGCGCACCGGTGCCGATGATCAGCGGCGGCGTGGATTTCTGGGCGGTGAGCACGCGCGGGGCGCAGAGCGCCGCAGCGGTGGTGGCCACGCCGGAGACGAAACGGCGGCGGGAGAGTGCGGGAGAAGTTTTCATGGGCGAGGGGGGCGTTGCGAGACGGGCGGAGAGTTCGCTGAGCAGCGGGGAGGGGTTTTAGAGAAAAGAGTGGATTCCGCGGGTTGGGTCAAGGGGCACCGCCTAGCCCGGACATTTCACACTCTGCTCGCAAGCGGAGTCACACGGTGTTCGAGATCTTCTTCTGCGTTCGCGGTCCTCAGGGATGTCCGGGCTAAGTTCAAAACCGCCTGGCGGTTTTGTTTTGGCCCGCATGAACCCCAGATATCCAAGCGCACGCCGCCCGAAACTCGTCAAGCGCGGGGAGAATTCCTCGGAAAGTGTGAAAAATGCGGGCTAGGCCTGCGCTTGCCCCTAAAAAAATGACGGGACTTTTCTTCGGCGTTCTGCTACACAGCGGGGAAGATGCCAGCGGCCCCGCCGATCAAACAAACGCTTGAACTGCCCGAGAACGCGATCCTCGTGCGACAACT
>SXSC01000278.1 GCA_005792355.1 Opitutaceae bacterium | reverse complement strand
TCCCTCTCTCTCTCTCTCTCTCTCTTTCCCTTCCGCACATGATCTCTCCCGAAACTTTCAATCACATCGAGAACATCAAGAAGCGCGCCGGTCATCTCTGGAGGTTTCTTTGACTGCGATCAAAAGCAGCGTGAAATCGAGGCGATGGAGGCTGAGATGGGTTCGCCCACTTTTTGGGGCAACCCCGATCGCGCCCAGAAACACATCGGCAAACTCAACGGCCTGAAGAAGGCCGTGCTGCCAGTCGTCGCCTTCAAGAAACGGGCCGATGACGTCGGTGTCATGGTGGAACTGGTCGAGCTGGCGGAGGGCGCCGAGCGGGAGACCTACGCGCGCGAGTTGAACGACCAGGTGGCCGGGATGGTGAAGGAACTCGATGCGCTCGAAATCGCGTCGTTTCTCACCGGGCAGTTCGACCGGAACAACGCGATCTTCTCGATCCAGTCGGGCGCGGGCGGCACGGAGTCGAACGACTGGGCCGACATGCTTTTCCGCATGTACAACCGCTGGGCTGAGCGCCGCGGCTTTACGGTCGAGTTGCAGGATGTGCAGGCCGGCGATCAAGCCGGCATCAGCAAGGCGACGGTTCTCATCAAGGGAGAAAATGCCTATGGCTACGCCAAGGCGGAGCGCGGGGTGCATCGACTCGTGCGCATCAGCCCATTCGACTCGAACAAGCGCCGGCACACCTCGTTTTGCGCGATCGATGTCGTCGCCGAGATCACGGAGGAAATCGAAATCGACATTCCGGAGGCCGAAATCCGCGTGGATGTCTACCGTTCGTCGGGCAAGGGCGGCCAGGGTGTCAACACGACGGACTCCGCCGTGCGGCTCACGCACATCCCGAGCGGGATCGTCGTGGTTTGCCAAAACGAACGCTCGCAGATCAAGAACCGCGCCACGGCGCTGAATGTCCTCAAGTCGCGCCTCTACGAAAAACGGCAGGACGAGCAGCGCGCCGAGATGGACAAGTTCTACGGGGAGAAGGGCGAGATTGGGTGGGGCAGCCAGATTCGCAGCTACGTGCTGCAACCGTACCCGATGGTGAAGGACCTGCGCACGGGCGTGAGCACGAGCGCCACGCAGGACGTGCTCGACGGCGACCTCGATCGCTTCGTCAACGCGTGGTTGCGCGCCGGCAGTCCGCGGCACCGCAACAAGGAAATCCAGATGGACGAATAGAATCGTTCTCGTTTCTTGTCAGCTTCCTCGTTCCACACCGATCAGAAACGAAACGATTTTATTATGAGCCAAGCCAAAAAGCGCCGGTCGTGTCCGGCCGTAAATCGTGACATCACCGCCGCCGAGTGCGGTGAAAACCGGGTGAGTCACTATGCCTGTCCCGAAAGTTGCCCGTTCAATCCCTTCGCGGCGGCCAACTACGCGGCGCTGCTGCAGGCCGAGAATGCGCTCGATTTGACCTGCATGAAGCGGTGCGCCGCTGAGGACGCCGCCGTCACCACAACGATTGCCGCGGCGCGTCGGTTGAATGAGGGGCACGGGTGGCATGCCGCGATCGCGTGGAACCTGTTTTTCCAACGCGATGGGAGTGGAAAGACGTTTGGCGAGCGCTGGCAGGAAGCGGGATTTCCCGGCCTGAAAAACGACGAACGCGTGTTATTCCGGGGCAAGATGCAGCTGCGGGTCGCTCTCCTCGAGGTGCATCGCGTGCTCGACGAACAGCGATTCGAGGCCGTGGACTTGCTCGATCCGACGGCGACGCCGATGATGCTCGTCGACCGGAGTGTGGCGGCGGTCGCCGTGCGATTTGTCACGATTCTCACGTGGACTTATCCGCTGCCGTATTTCAGCCGGCTGTCCGGCATGGGCATCACGATGTCGGATCTCGGTCCGTTTTCGCCGGTGGAAATGCTTGACGCCTGCATCGCCCACCTCGGCGGGCCGGCTGGCCGCGACGCGCAGCGACGGTGGCTCGCGGAGAATTTTGTGCGGATCAATGACGCGTTGGTTGCCACCGGACTGGAGCGGAGGCGGCAGATGCTGGCCCGGATGGACGCGTCGTTTGGCGCCGCGACCTACGAATTGCGGGCGTCGTTTCGCAATTGTCGCAGCGCGCTCACAGAAGATCCGGCGATCGAGGTCGACGAGGTGCAGGAGGCCGAACTGAAGAAAGGCTTTGCCGAGGCGATGGTTTGGTTCGAGGCGAAACCGGCGGGCGGGATGGCGTCGATGCCCGGACGCCGGGTGCTCGGGCGCGTGGTGCTCGGATTGAACGAATGGCGGGTCGAGGCCATTGGCGGGTCCCGGCTGGACGAATTGCGCGAGCGCTTTGAGGCCCGGTTGGGTAACCGCGTGCGCTTTGTGAAAGAGCGCCGAGACAATCTGGCGGGCCAGCTGGCGGCCAAGGAGCCCCCGGCGAATCTCGCGCTGGTGCCGCCGCAGTTGCTGGAGCTGCCGGGCATGCTCGATATGGCGACGTCCCGCATCGCGGCCCCGCCCGCCGGCGTATCGTTCGAGGAATACAAGGCGGAAATGATGGTCGCCCAGCGCCGGGCCTGGTTCGACGAGCCGTTGCCGGCGCTCGACGGACGCACGGCTCGCGAAGCGGCGAAATTGCCGGCCCTGCGGCTGCGCTTGCTCGAACTCGTCAAGGGGCAGGTGCGCCAGGTCGATCGAAGCAACCTCGAAACCGGTCGCGCCGACGACATCAACGCGGTCATTCGCGAGCTGGGTCTCGCCGAAATCGATTTTCCTCCGCCACCGCCGCGTCGCCCTGCCGCGGACGCGGCGCCTTCCGACGACGAGTCTGACGACGAGGGCGCTGGGGACCGAGATTACTGCCCGCCGCCAACGTCACGCCGCCACCCACCGGGTGCGGCAGCCGGCGGGAGTGCTCCACCGTTTTCGAACCGGCCGCTGACACTCGACGAAGCGGTCGACCGGCTGCGAACGGGGGTGGACGCGTTTGAAACGGCGGCGGATGCCATCGCCGAGATCGCAGCTGCGGGCTCGACGTTGTTCGAGGATGCGCACGCGCTGGCCGAGGGGTTGATGGACGAACGCGATTTCAGTTACCTGAGTGTTTTTCTCATTCAGATTTGGTTCGCGCTCGTGCCGCGGGGCGGCAGCGCGCCGCGGCTGCGTCTGGCGGCGATGAAAGCGGCCATTGCCCGCGATGAAGGAAGGATCGGGCCGGGCGGATCCGCGTCGATGGGGGCGATGCGGCGGATTTTTGAAGACTCGCCGCAGCCGCATCTTTTGCAGGTCGTCACGGGAGCCGTGGTGAATTCGGTCGAAACGGGACCGAAAGCTGCGCGGCCGCAGCCGGGTTCGGTCGTCGGCATCGTGCTGGTGCTGAAAGCGATGATCGGCGAAATCGACCACGGACTGCGCAGACGATGAGGCCGGCGCGCGGCGCCGAAACGACCAGCGGCCAACGCCCAAGGCCAAAGGTCCCATGACAGGCACGCGACGCCCTTTTTGATTGGTCATTGGACATTGGGCTTTTGTCACCAGATAGTTCGCCCCCATGTCAGGCCTTACCTACGAAACCATTCGCGCCGCGCTCGCGGCGCAGCCGTTGTTTGAGGACAAGACGTGGCAATTGTCGCCGGAGGCGTGGACGCTTACGCTGGAGCAGGTGGCCGAGTTGGAGGCGATTGGCGCGGCGTGCTTTGAATTTCAGCAGGCGCTCGAGACGCTCTATCTGCGATCCGCGGCCGGGAAGAATCTGTTGCGCAACAAGCCGCTGGTCGCGCCGTGGGTCGCGGACTACCTGGATCGCGGCAAGCCGGCCTGGTTGGTGGCGCATGCGCGCGACCCGAAGAATCGCGGGACGTTTCCGCCGGTCCTGCGCCCGGATCTTTTGCTGACCGACGAGGGCTTCGTGCTGACGGAGCTGGATTCCGTGCCGGGGGGCATCGGGCTGACGGCATTCCTCAACCGGTTGTATGACGAGCGGGGTGAGGGCACCCCGCCTCCACTGGGACCACTGGGCGAGAAACAGGGTGAGGGCACCCCGCCCGCCGGCGCGGTTGGAGGCGGGGTGCCCTCACCCCGCGCCTCGCGGATTCTCGGCGCGGGCGATCAGATGATCGCGAGCTTTTATGCGGCGCTGGCGGCGTTGCGTCCGGCCCAGCGCAATCCGCTGATTGCGCTGGTGGTGAGCGACGAGGCGGCGACCTACCGGCCGGAGATGCAATGGCTGGCGCAGCAGCTGCAGTTGCAGGGCAAGCGGGTGTTTTGCCTGCGGCCGGAAGATTTGTTTCCCCTCGAGCACGCGTTGTTTTTCGACGTGGAAGGCAACCCCGAGAAGATCGATGTCCTCTACCGGTTCTTCGAGCTCTTCGATCTGGAGAATATTCGCACCCGGAAATTCATTTTCGAATCATGGGCGGCCGGCGAAGTCGCCATCGCACCGCCGATGCGGCCCTTCCAAGAGGAAAAAATCGGGCTCGCCCTGTTTCACCATCATCTGCTGGTGGATTTCTGGGCGGAGTCGCTGAGCGGCCGGGCGTTGAAGCTGCTCCGCACGCTCATCCCGCCGTCCTGGATCATCGATCCCGCGCCACTGCCGCCGGGCGCGGTCCTGGACGGCCCGCGCGCCGGTGGCCGGGCGCTGAACGACTGGCGCGATCTTTCCGGAGCGTCGCAGAAGGAACGCGACCTGATCATCAAGATCAGCGGCTACCACGAGACGGCCTGGGGTGCGCGGAGCGTGGTGCTGGGGAGCGACGGTTCACGCGAGGAATGGCAGCGCGGGGTCGAGCGGGCGATCGAACTCGCGCCGACCAATCTGCATGTGTTGCAGGCGTACAAGAAACCGCGGCGCCTCGAGCACCGCGTTTTCGAGCGACCCACCGCGGACGGCGGCCCCCCGCCGGCTGTGGCGAAAGCCGGCCGGCTGCGGCTGTGTCCCTACTACTTTCTCATCGGTGGCCAGCCGCGGCTCGCCGGGGCGCTCGCGACGTTTTGCCCGCCGGACAAGAAGATTATCCACGGGATGCAGGACGCCGCGCTGCTCCCGTGCCGGGTGCTGCCGCCGGGCTGAAGTGGAAAACCTGATGACGGTGTCTTGCTTCCGAGTAGGGAATTGTCCTTAAACGAAGGCTGTGTCCACTCTCGCCGGGCCCACCCGAAGATTTTCGATTTCAAAGAAGAACCGCACGCTGCTGGCTGCGGTGCTTCTTGCACTCGGTCCGTGGCGATTTGTCGTCCACGCGCAGACGGATCTCACCGCGGTGCGGGCCCGGGCGGATCAGGGCGATCCGGAGGCGTTGAATCTGCTCGCCAACGCCTATGCCAACGGCCAGGGCGTGCCGCAGAATTTCGCGGAGGCGATTCGACTTTACCAACAGGCCGGAGACCGCGGGCTCCCGGCGGCCCGGTTCAACCTCGGGATGATGCATGAGCTTGGACGCGGGGTGACGCCGGATCTCGCGACGGCGCTCAAGTTTTATCTGAAGGCGGCGGAGCAGGGCTTTGCTCCGGCGCAATTCAATGTCGGCAACATGTATGCCGGCGGGCTCGGGACGAAACAGGACTACTTCGAGGCGGCGTTGTGGTTTCGGCAGGCGGCGGACAACGGTGTGCCGGAAGCGCAGTACAATCTGGCCCTGGCCTACGAGCTCGGCCGGGGCGTCGGCAAGGATGAGGTGGCCTCGCTGCGCTGGTATCGTTCCTCCGCGGGGCTGCGTTATGCCCGGGCCCAGTACAATCTCGCGCTGATGCTCGAGGAGGGCCGCGGGACCGCGGTCGATTTGCCCTCGGCGGCGGAATTCTATCGCATGGCGGCCCTGCAGAATTTTGCCCCCGCGCAAAACAATCTTGGGATCTTGCTCGCGGAAGGGCGGGGTGGGCCGGCCAATCTGGTCGAGGCCTATACCTGGCTCGCTCTCGCGGTCGAGAACGGCGCCAAGCCCACGGGCCGTGACCTCGTCGCCCGGCAGCTTTCCTCCAGTCAACTCGGCGAAGCGAATGTCGCGATTGCGCGCATGCGGACGCAACTGGGCCTGCGGGAGTCGGCGCCCGTGACGGCGGTCGTGCCGGCCGCGCGCCCAGCCGAGGTGGTGGCGACCGGGGCGCCAGCGGGCCCGGCCGCCCCGTCGGCGACGAACCTCAACTCGCGGATGGCCGCAGCCGAGGCTGAGCTTGAACGGATGCGCGACGAAAACGCCCGCCTGGCCGGGGCGGCGCAGACTCTCACCCGCGAGAAGTCTACCCTTGAACAGCGGCTGGCAGCCGCCGCGCTGGCTGTCGACGCGGCGCGCGGCGAGCAGACCGGGCGGGATGCGCTGGCGCGACAACTGGCGACGGCGCAGACGGCGGCGAACGAAGCGCGCGAGGCGGCGACGCGCCTCGGCGCAGAGAACACCCAGCTCAAATCGGCGGCGGCCGACGCCGCCCAACGCGCGACGACGGCGGGCGCGCAAACGGCCAATCTTGCCGCGCTCACGTCGCGCCTGCAGACTCAGACATCCTGACCTGCACCTGAAGCGAAGAGGTGGAGAGAGGAACGAAAAAGAGACCTGAACCTGAGTTGGGCCGGTCCGGGATTGAAGGCGGGAACCAGCCGTGGCAAGGGAGACGAATGCCGCAAATTCAATT
>SXSC01000277.1 GCA_005792355.1 Opitutaceae bacterium | reverse complement strand
TGAGCCGGGGTGATCATGGGGTCTGCGTAAAGGCCCCAAGCACTACCGCTCACGCAGGCCGGCGCCCACGTAAAACCAGATACTTACGTGTCGGGTTCTAGTTGGCGCCGCTGTCGAAGATGAACTGGCGTTCTACAGCCCTCCGCATTGACCGTCGCTTTCGTCGCCAGCCAGTCGCCGGGAATGCCGTCGAAGGACCAGAATCGCCGCTCCCTCTCGCGGAGCATTTCATTCGATCGAATCATCTCCTGCAGGGCCGGACCGTCTATATAGAGCAGGTCGGTGACCGGCCGGCCGGCGCTCAGCAGAGCCTGGCAGCGGTTGAAATACGCGGTGAGCGGCGCGGCGAAATCCTTCCACCAAGTCACGCCGGGGTTGAAATGCGTCCCCGCGAAGTACACCTCGCCCGGCGGCGGCGTCTGCCCGCGCGAACTCGAAAAGCCGTGTATCGTCAGGTGGTTGAGCCCCAGGGCGAAGGCCTCGTTGGCGAGCGCCTTGAGCTGCGCCGGCGTTTCGAGCCACTGCTGGTGCGAAGTGAACGCCTCGGCCGTGTTGCGGTTTTGGCCATAAACATGAGCCGCGAAGACGGCGTTCCGATTGAAAGCAACCGCGTGATCGTTGTCCTTGGTTCGATGGGTCCAAAACTCGTCCATCACGTGGTCGACGGACGCGCCCTTGACGGCGATGCCGCTGCCCGTCTCGCCGCTCTCGGCCACCGCCGATAATCCGTGCCGGCGGCAGAATTCGCGGAAGGCCCCGAAATGCTCCTCGATCAGGAGTCGATGGATGGTCTCCCGCAAGTCCCGTTCGACGCGCCCCCTTTCCGGGCCGTCTGCCAGTACCGCGCCGGCGAGCAACGGCAACAACGGCCGGAGGTCGTAACCCTGGTGCTTCTGGAACTGGGCGGGCAGGTCCGGCGTCCAGTCATAGTGGCCAAGCTCCATGCTGTCCTGGTGGAGACGATCGAGTGTCGTGCCGACGTGCGGCCCGGCCGCCGCCAGCAGCGGCCGGGCAACCACCTCCAGATACCGTTCCATGACCGCGCCGGCCCGATGACAGCGGTCCGGCGGCGATCAGGGGCGTTCATATTCCTCCAACGACGTCCGTCCGGCGCGAATCCGTGACAACTAAATGCGCGGGACGCCGCTGCCACCCGGGAAAGCCGACTGCCGCGGGTCTTTGGCGGGCCGCCGTGGGGGACCGGCGCCGGGCTACTCCGTCCCGCGGCGCAGCACGATCTCGCCCGGCCGCTGTTCCGCCCGAAGCCCGAGGGTGGCCTCCAGAGCGCGGACGAAACCCTCGGTGTTGTCGGCCCGGAAGACGCCGGTGATCCGGAGCGCCGCGATCCCGTCGTCCGCGGCCCGCAGCCGCACCGCCGAGCGCCGGTTGAACCACGCGATCGCCTCGGTCAGCGTGGTCTCCGAGAATTCGATACGAGGCTGCCGCCACGCCAGCCGCTCCGCCAGCTCCGCGGCCGAAAGCACCCGCACCGCCTCGACCGGCTCCGCCGCCCCGGACGCGACCGGCACCACCGCCCGCTGCCCCGCCGTGGCGACGGCCGGTCCGGCCGGCGCCTCCGCCCCGGGCGCCGCGGCCGGCGGCGCGACGCTCACGGTGCCTTCCGTCACGACCACCTCCACCTCGGCGCGGCCGAGTTGCACGGCAAAGGCCGTGCCCACCGCGCGCACGCGCACGGATCCGGCCACCACCGTGAAGGGCCGCGTCGGATCGCGTACGACGGAAAAATGCGCTTCGCCGCGACGCAAGATCACCACGCGCTCCTCGGCGTCGAACGCCGGGTGAATCTCCGCCCCCGGCGGCAACTCGACCACCGAACCGTCCGGCAGCCGCTGCCGGGTCGGTTCGAGCACCCGGGCGGTTCCCGCGAAGGCCGCGGCCGGTGCGGGCAGTGGCAACGGCCCGCGGTTCGAATCCGCCGGGCGCCACCACGCCACCGCCAGCAGAACGACCGCCACGCCCGCCAGCGCACCGCTGCGCCGCCAACGCCTTTGCCGGCGCGCCTGCAGCCCGCGCAGTTCAACACGCAGGAGCTCGCGGCGCTCCCGCCGTGCCGGCCCCTCGAGAGCGCACCAGACGCGCTCGAGTTCCGCCACGGCCGCGGCATGCCGCGGGTCGGCGGCGCACCAGCGCGCGAACTCCGCCTGGCCGGCGGCGTCGAGGCCGCCGTCGCGCCGCACCAGCCAGCGGGCGGCCTCTCCTGTGATTCCTGCCGAATCTCCTGCGCGCGATTTCATGTTCTGGGCAGGCGCGGCCGCGTGGCCACGCCCCTCCGCCGAAAGTGGCGCGCGCATTTCTCCATGCCGCGCCGCAGTTGCGTCTCGACCGTCGGCACCGAGATCCCCAACCGCTCCGCAATCTCCCGCGGCGACAGTCCGTCGACCTTGCGCAGAACGACAATCTCGCGGCAGCGGGCCGGCAGCGCATGAATCGCCTCGGCCAGCAACGCGATTTCCTCCCGCGCACTGGCCGCCTCGGCCGCATCCAGCCTCGGATCGGCCAATTGCAGCGACATCGGATCCACCAGCACCTCGTGACCGTGCTTCCGGTGATCCTTGCGCACGAGGTCGATTGACATCCGCCGCGCGATGCTGAACAGAAACGCCCGGGCGGACTCGATGGGCTGCACGGCCCGGGTCCGGAACATCCGGAGGTAGCATTCCTGCACAATGTCGTCGACATCGCGCACCCCCGGGAACGAGGCGCGCAGATAGGTGCGCAGCGATGACTCGTGCGGGAATACCTCTTCGGCAAACCAACGCGCCTGCTCGACCGTCGTCACGGTTTCCGCGGTGGGCGTGCGGCCTTTCACAATTGGAGAACCGGCTCCCCTCCGGCGCTAAGGCGATTCGAATCATCCGGCCGCTCCCTCGCCGCCCGGACACAGCTCCGCTCGCCCAAGCCCAGCCTGAATCGGAGTGCACTGCGGACAAACATCATGACGCGCGATGCCAGTATACGACGCACCAGACGCCGGTTGCGATGACAGAAAATTCCGACGACCCTGGTGAAATACCGCCTTGCCGGCGACCCAGGCTTGTCGTCGCTTTTTCTCTTAGAGCATATTAAATAATACTGTAGCCACAGCGGTAAAGGTGGTATAGGCGGGGTGGATGAAAACCCTGTCGTTGGATTTGCGGGAACGGATTGTGGCGGCGTACGACGCCCAGGAGGGCACGAGGGAGGAGATTGCCGGTCGTTTCCGGGTTTCACTGGGCATCGTGAAGAAGCTCCTGCAGCAGCGACGTAAAACCAATGACCTCGGCCATCGGCACCGTTACTCTGGCCGGAAGGCCAAGGTATTGCCGGAGTATGGGGAAAAACTCGCTTCGCTGATCGCCGCGCAGCCCGACCTGACTCTGACGCAGATCAAGGAGAAGCTGACGATGCCCTGCACGGTACCGGCGGTCCATTACGCCCTGGTGGCCTTGGGGCTGACATATAAAAAAAGACTCTCCATGCAGCCGAACAAGACCGGCCCGATGTCGCGCTCGCGCGGCAGCAGTGGCGAACAGGGCAAAGTCAACTCCCCGCCAGCCGGCTCGTCTTCATCGACGAATCGGCGGCCAAGACCAATATGACCCGCCTGCGCGGGCGGGCCCCGCGTGGGCAGCGGTTGGTGGCGAGCTGTCCCCACGGCCATTGGCAGACCACCACGATGATCTCCTCAGTCCGGCTCGACGGCTCGACCGCCTGCATGACGATCGATGGTGCCACCAACACCGAAGTTTTCCAAGCGTACGTTCGCGAGATCCTGGTGCCCACCCTGCGGGCCGGCGACATTGTGGTCTTGGACAATCTCGGCGCCCACAAGAATGAGGCCACCCTGGCACTGATCACTGCCACCGGTGCGGAAACTCGGTTCCTACCGCCCTATTCGCCCGATCTCAATCTGATCGAAATGATGTGGAGCAAAGTGAAGGCCTTGCTGCGCGCCAGCGGCGCTCGCACCCACTCAGCACTCTTGCAGGCAATCGCACGCGCCCTCGCCGCGGTCAGCGCTGACGACGCCAAACATTGGTTCGCCTTATGCGGCTATAGTTTTACTTAAATCGCTCTAGCCGCCATGCCCATCGTCGCCCCAAAAACCCGCCCGCCTGCTTCCGTGCAGCCGCAGCTAAGGGCCAACCACCCGCAGATCCGGCGCCACGGGGGGGGGACACAAGGCCGAAAGAACTTAACGCGTACTTTCTATCCGGATGCGCCTCGGAGGCGCCTTTGACGTTTTTCGGCCTTACCCTCTCGGCAATCCTCTCGTACCATCCTCGCGCGTGTCCGGGACGATTTGGCGGCAACTCAGACAGCCAGGCAGTCAAGGCCCTCCAGTCGCGCCAGCATGGCGGTTGCCTGCGCTACCGTGGGATCCGTCAGCGGCAGCCGAGTGGGACCGCAGTCGACGCTCAGGCGGCGCATCAGGCGTTTGAAGTTGGCGATCGGATGGCCGCCACCACTGACCAGAATCTTGATCATCTCGACCGCCTTGGCCTGCAGCGCCACGGCGGTCGCCTCGTCCCCGCGATCGTAGGCGGCAATCACCTGCCGGTAGAGCGGCGCGGCCCAGTTGTAGGTGCTGCCCACGGCGCCGCGCGCGCCCAACTTGAGCGCGGAGTGGAGCAGCTCGTCGCGGCCGAAAAGCACGTCGTAGCGCCCGTCGGCGAAACGCAGGCTTCGCCCGAAGTCCTCGAGATCCTCGAAGGTGAACTTGATGCCGGCGAGGTTGGGGATTCGCGCCGCAGCCGCCGCGAGGAAGTCGGCTACGGGCACGTTGCAGCCGGTCATCGACGGCATGTGGTAATAGTAGAACGGCAGCTGCGGCGCGGCGGCGGCGATCCGCGCACACCACTCAACCAGGCCCGCCACGCCGTCGGGCTTGAAGAAGTACGGGGCGAGGCAGGCGATGGAGTCGACGCCGATGGCCTGGGCGTGGGCGGCGAGTTCCCGGGCGTCGTCGAGGCAGGTGTGTCCGACGTGCACGATCACCCGCAGGCCAGGCGGGGCAACTTTGCGCCACTGCTCGGCAACTGAGCGCCGTTCCGCGAGCGTGAGGGAGGCTCCCTCGCCGGTGGTGCCGCAGATGAAAGCGCCGACGACGCCGAGGCGCTGCAGGTGCTGCGCGAAGGCGGGGATCGCCTCCAAGTTAAGGGCGCCGTCGGCGCGCATCGGAGTGAAAGGGGCGGCAACGAGGCCGTTGGTCTTCTGGATGGTCATGGAGAAAAAGGGCGGGCGACAATGGCAGCGCTCACAGCTGCCCCTTCACGCCGAAGATCACCGTGGCGCCGAACTCCTGCTGGCGACGCTGGCGCATGTAGTCCGGCGTATCCGGAGCGTAGCGACGGTTGCCGATCACGAAGCCCCGGCCGTTGAGGTTGTTGATCGAACCGAACACGGCGAAGCGCGGCGACAGGCTGTACTGGGCGTTGAGGCCGACGCGCAGCACGCGCGCCTTGTACTGGAAGGTGTTCGCGGGGATCCCGTTGGCGGCGTTGGCGGCAACGGCGTTCTGCTGGGTTTCGCCCTGGTAGGTGAAGCTGAGCTTCACGGAGTAGCGCGGCCGCACGAGGTTGATGCCGCCGGCGTAGTCGCGCGGCGCGTAGCCTTCGAAGTCGGCCGTGTTGCTGCCGGAGAGCTCGAGGCGGGTCGCGTTGACGAACACCTGCAGCCCGCTGGCCCAGCGCGGCAGGAAGAGCAGCGACTGGGTGTAACCGAGTTCGTAGCCGATGATCTTCACGTTGCCCGCGTTGGTGCGCGTCGACACGTCGTACCCCAGGTAAAGCGGGTCCTCGGGCAGGCCGTAGCGGGCAAGCAGCTCAGGCGTGGCATCGGAGAGGACGTTGCCGAAGAAGTCCTTGATGTCCTTGCGGAAGATCCCGATCGACCCCGAGCCGCCCTTGATCTGGTAGGTCTCAAGCGACAGGTCGTAGTTGTCGCCGGTCCACGGCTTCAGCCCGGTGTTGTTGACGGTGATGGTCGGCTGCGCCGCGGTGGGCTCGCTCACGGTGACACCCGGAATAATGAAGCCGAGATCCGGCCGGCCGATCGTGCGCGCATAGGCCGCGCGGAGCAGGAGGTTCTCCGTGAGGTTGAAGGTGGCGTTCAGGCTGGGGTAAAAGCCATCGTAGCTGCGCGAAGCCCGTGCGCCGCGCTCCACGTAGCGCAGCTTGCGCAGGGCGAGTGGATCGGTGGTGAGCAGCGTCGGCGCGCCATTCGTGAGCACCAAGTTGCCGCGCGCATCCTTCACATACTGCGCGGTGGGATCATTGAGCACGCCGCGGCCGTCGTCCTGGGTGTGTTCGTAACGCACGCCGCCCACGAGCCAGAGCCGGCGGTTCAGGAGCCGCACGTCGCCGCGCAGGTAGGTGGCGGAAACAGTCTCAGTCAGCTCCGTTGAATTGGTGGCGAGGGCTTGGTGGTAGCCGGGCTCGTCCAGCGCGAACCAGTCGGGCCGCTGCCGGAAGAGGTCGAAGAATTTTACGCTGCTGAGCCAGCCCATGCGCTGCCCGTAAATCGAAGGCGCCGTGGCGAGGAAGTCGCCGTCGAAGACGTCGAAGTTGGCCGCAGTGCGGGCGGCGGTGGAGGTCTGCCCGTTGGGGCGGAAGGTCCAGGTGCGGTTGCGCGCTTTCCGGTCGCGGTCCATGCGCAGCGCGTAGAGGCCGGTCTTGAACGACCAGGGCACGTCGCCCGCAAAGTCGCGGGTGAAATCCAGCCGCCCCGTGACCTGGTGCGTGTGCGTTTTCTGCTGGGAGGAATTCGGGTTGCCCAGGACGTAGTTGCCGCCGTTGAAGATATCCACCGGTGCTCCAGACCGCGTGGCGGTGTATCGGGCGGGGATGACTCCCCCACCCTCCCCAATTCCATCGCCGCGGATCACGAGGCCGGTGATCGTGGCGGGCATATTATTAAAGTGGCCGTTGTCGATGTCGGCGGTGAAGGAGGTCGAATACGAGTACGCTCCCAGCCCCTCGACGCGCCAGGTGGTGCCCCGGTGCAGGTACTTCAGGGTGGAGTGCGTGGTGTCAGCACCCGAGTCGCCATTGTCGCCCGCGGCTTGGGTGACGGTGCCGGCGCCGCTGGCTGCACCTTGCGTGAAGCGGCGGTCGCCCGTCGCGCCGGCGCCGTAGTTCACCGCGAAATCGACGCGCATGATATTGTTGCGGATGCCGCGATGCTGGACGGTCGCATTCAACGTGTCGCGGGGCGACAGGCGCCAGTCGGCTCCGAGTTGGAAGCTCCAGGTGCGGAAGATCTGGTCGAGGCTCTGCCAGGTGACGGAGCGCTGGAAGCCGTTGACGAAGTTCCACTCCGCCAGGGTGTCGAGGTTGCGGTCGCGCTCCATCGGGTTGCGCCGCCAGGTCTGGGAGGCGGTCACGTTGAAGGCGAAGTTGCGGTTCACGGGCACGAGGGCGTTGAGCTCGACGGAAGCCGGCTGCCAGGTGGGCGCGAAATCCGACGAGGGCCCGCGTGGTCCGCCGGCGATCGTGAGGCCGTCGCGATCGTCGATCACGTGGTAGATCTGTAACGAGGTGACTCGCCGCCGGGATTCGAAGCCGTTTCGCCGGATGATGTTCATCGAGCCGCCCAGGCTGTTGGCCGGCTTGTCGGGCGTCGGCACCTTCGAGACCTCGACGCGGGAGATGTTGGCCGTGGGCACGTCGAAGAGGCTGTTGCCCCGCCCCGCGCCGCGGGCCGTGGCCACTTGCGCGCCGTCGAGCTCGATCCCGGTCTGGGCCGCGGGCAGGCCGCGGATGATGACGTTCTGTGCGAGCTGGCCGCCGCCTTCGTCGATGCTCACGCCGGGCAGGAAACGCAGAAAGTCGCCGATGTTTTCGGCGGAGCGATCGCCGTACTCGTCGTAGGCGACGACGTTGATGAGGTTCGGCGCGAGGCGGCGCTCGTTGAGCGAGACGGCCTGCGCGCTCATCTCGCGATCCGCGACCACGGTGAATTCGCCGAGTCGGACCGGCTCGTCGCCCACGCGCGGCGCAAGGTCGAGATCGCGGGTCACGGTACCACCGGGCACCACCGTGATTGCAACGGTCTGCCCGGCGAAGCCGAGGTAGTTCGCCGTCAGACGCGCCACGCCGGCGGGGACTCCGGCGATCCGGTAGGTGCCGTCGTCATCGGTCACGGCCTGCAGGCTCGTCCCCTCGAGGGAGACGACCACGTTGCGCAGGGCGGCGCCATCCGACGCATTGGACACACGTCCGTCGATCACACCGGTGCTGGGCGACTGGGCGGGCGATTGCACGACAGTGAAACCAATGAACAGGAGCAGGGCCAGGCGCGCGGCCCAGGGGTGCAGGACGCGCTTTGGGGTGTTGGTTTTCATGGCAGGAATGAGGCGAAGAAAGTGAGCGATGCCGTCTAATACTGACCCTTGATCCCGATCTGCACGGTCGAGGGGAACTCCTGGCGACGGCGCTCCTTCATGTAGCCCGGCGTGGTGGGCGAATAACGCAGGTTGCCGCCGATGAAGCCACCGAGGTTGGCGATCGAGCCGTAGACGCTGAAGGCCTTGGAGAAGCTGTACTGGGCGTTGATCCCGTAGCGCAGGCGCTTGCCTTGGTAGGTGTAGGTATCGGCCGGGATCCCGTTGGCCACGCTGGGCGTGATGAACGGTCCGCGAGTGACGCCCTGGTGGGTGACGGTGAACTTCACATAGAAGCGCGGCCGGACAAAGTTGATCCCGCCGGAGTAGTTTCGGGGCGAATACCCGGTGAAGTCCGCCAGGGTGTTGCCCGAGAGCTCGAGCCGCGTGGCGCTGCCGAACACCTGGAGCCCGCGGGCCCACGCCGGCAGGAAAAAGAGGGACTGGCTGTAGGCGAACTCGTAGCCGGTGATGGTGGCGTCGCCGACATTGGTCTGGGTCGAGATGTCGTAGTTCAAGTACAGCGGGTCATTGGGCAGGCCGTAGCGGGCGAGCAGCTCCGGTGTGGTATCCGTGACCGAGCCGCCGAAGAAGTCCTTGATCTTCTTCCGGAAGGCGCCGATGGACCCGGAGCCGCCCTTAATCTGGTAGGTCTCGAGCGAGAGATCGAAGTTGTCGCCCGTCCACGGCTTGAGGCCGGTGTTGCTCACCGTGATGGTCGGCTGGGCGACGGTTGGTTCGCTGAAGGTGGCGCCGGGCACGATGAAGTTGTAGTCCGGCCGGCCGAGGGTGCGGGCATACGCGGCGCGCAGCACCAGGTTCTCGGTGAGATGATAACTGGCGTTGAAACTCGGATACCAGTCGCCGTAGCTGCGATCCGCCCGGGCGCCGCGCTCGACGTATCGCAACTGGGCGCGCTCGAGCAGATCCGCCGTGAGGAACACCGGCTGGCCGTTGGCGCCGAGCACAAGGTTTTGGCGGGCGTCGCGCACGTATTGGCGCAGGGGATCGTTGAGGGCACCGGCGCCGTCGTCCTCGGTCACCGTCTGCTGGGCCGAGCCCACGACCGACACGACGGCATTCCGCAGCGCCCCGCCGCCGGCGCCATTGGAGACCCGGCCTTCGATCGCTCCCGACCCCGCCGGCTGCGCCCATGCCCCAACGACCAGCAACATGAACGTCCAGAACGGGACGAGGAGGGAATGCGAGGGACGTCCATTCGGTCGCAGCTGCCGGCTGGCGGTTGGCGGCGGGATAGCGACGAGCGTGAGCGAGTCGGTGACCGCACGGCTCCACTCGCTCACGCTCGTGGCTACCAGATTCGGAAAGGTTTGGGCGGACATCATGAATGGGTGGACCAAACACCTTGGAGGTTACGCCGCGGTTCTTCTCCAGTGCGGGGGTGGTTTATGTCGCGGGAAAGGACAGTGCTATGGGCTTGTGGCGGTGCCTGCGGGCGTCGCCAAAAGCCAGTCGAGGTTGAAGCGCGCGAGAGTCAGAGTCGCGTAAGCCCAGTCGCCGCCGCGGCGGGTCTCGCCGGGTTTTCCGCTCTCGTAGAAACAGAGCACCGTGCCGTCGGGGAGCACGGCGAGATCGCTGTAGGCGCTGGGTCCGGCCTGCAGGAGTTGCCGCACCGGCCAGGTGCGGCCGTCGTCGCGGCTGAGGTGGATCGTGACGTTCTTCCGCTCGCGGTGGGCGCGGTCGGTCGTGCGCGGGCTGGAGTGGAGTAGTAGCGGGCGGTTGGCTCCGGGCAGGCCCGGATGGCTCGTCAACCCCGCCATGCAGCCCGGCTCAAAAACCTCGGAGAGAAACTGCGGCGCGCTCCACCCCGTGGCGCCGTCTCGGCTGAACACCACGGCGCGGCGGTTGCGCTTATCGGTGTTGCGGGAGCTGAGCATGACGCGGCCGTCCGACAACTCGGCTACCGTGGATTCGCCGCCGATCTTCATGGCGAGGTCTCCGCGCTGCCACGTCTCGCCGCGGTCGTCGCTGAAAATCACGGAACAGGCTTTGCGCTCCGGCGCGTTCTCGGCGTAGGTCGCCAGCCAGACCGGCACGAGGAGGCGGCCGTTCCGCAGCTCGATGCCGTGGCCGGGGCCGGTGGCAATCGCCTGCCAGTCGAGCTCGCGGCGGAACCGGTCGAACGTCGCGGTGATCTCCGCGGGCTTGGACCAGGTGACGCCGTCGTCATCGCTGCGGCAGTGAAAACTGCGCATGTATTCGACGCAGTAGACGAAGTGCACGCGGCCGTCGCGCGCGGCGATCAGCATCGGGTTGTTGACCGTCTGCTCGTCCGGGCCGCCCATGTCCTTTTTCTTTTTGTCGTCCGGCATGTGCGGATTGCGCGGCAGGCGCGGACCGAGGTGCGCGATCTGTTGCTGCGGGCCGAAGGTCCGGCCGCCGTCCGTGCTGCGGCGGAGGTGGATCTCGATCTCGCCGCGGTCGGCGGGCCGGAGTTTCCGCGCCTCGGCGTAGGCGAGCACGGTGCCCTTGGCGGTGACGACGATGCCCGGGATGCGGTAGCAGGCGATCCCCGCCTGTGCCTCGGCGAAGAGGTCGGTCTTTTCGAGCAGCGGCGCGCCGAGGACGGTGGTCCACGGAAAGACGAGAAACAGAAGGCGGCGGGCGGATTTCATGAGCGTTTCTTCTTCCGCTTGGTTTTCGCCGCGTCGTCGTCGGCTGTCGGGCGCTCCGGGGCGACGACGGAGCGTTCGCGCAGCACCTGGTCCATCACGCTGATCTGCGCCGGCAGGCTGGAGCGAAGCAGCGGAGCAGCAATAAAGGCCGCACTCGAGACCATCGCGCGATGCGGCGGTGGCAGTCGGAGCAGTCGACGGAGACAAGGGGAGGTGTACATGAATTTTGGGGTCAAGAAATGAGGGTGAAGGAAATTGCTCTGGGCCAGGACCGGCCTGTCCTTCGGCGGAAAGAAGTCGCCCTTTCCGCAACGTCGGCCGGCGGCCGAGGTGAGCAGGGACGGCATGCCCTCTCGAATCCGGTCGGGGCCGGTTGCGACCTGCGCGATACCGGTGTTCTTGCGCATGTTCACCGTCCTGCGGCCCAACGCCCAGTAGACTCTTTCACCGCGCTCACGTCAGAATCGGCCGCTGATGCCGGACTTGATCTCCGGGTTGAAAGTGTCGGTGCCGCGTTTTCGGCCGGGGACGTAGATGTACGAGGGGCTATCGAGTGGATCGCCGAGGATATTGATCGCATCGACGTACACCGAGAGATTGCGCGTGATGCGGTAGCTCACGTTCAGGTCGACCCTCCTGCGACCGAAGTCCTGCCGCTGGGTCACCGGATTGGCGGGCTGGCGCACGATGCTGCGGCCAGCGAAATTATTGTGCAAGCGCACCGTCCAGCCATGGTCGATGTACGAAAGGCCGACATTGCCGGAGTGGCCCGTTGCCACCGACAAGTACTCTCCCGATGGCTGCAGCCACGTCATATTGGCGTACATGCCAAAGCCACGCCAAAGGCCGGGCAGGTTGGAGAACTGATGCTGCAGATTCATTTCGACTCCGCGCATCCGGGCGGAACCGCCGTTGGTCTGACTGCGCAGCAGATAGCCGACATACTCGCCGTTGAAGCCGTTGTCGACGCCGACACCGATCGTGCCGACGTCGCGGGTAAAGATGAATTCACTGACATCCTTTTGGAACACGCCCACGGAGACAAGACCGGCCGGACTGAGATAGTACTCGAGCGTGAGATCGTAGTTGTCGCCCGACTGCGGCTTCAGCGCGGTGTTGTTGGCGGTGACGATCTGGGTCTGGTCGTTTGCCGAGTCGTTCGGGATGATTGTTCCGAAGTTGGGCCGGCCAATGCCTGCCGAGTAGCTGAGCCGCGCCTGCAGCGCCCGCGCGATTTCGTAGCGAAAATGCAGTCCGGGGAAAATATTGCGGTATTTGCTCTCGTTGGTGACCCGGTTGCCATACTCGGCCTGCGTGCGTCGCAGGTTCTCCGCCTCGGTGACGGTGCCGACCCAGGCGGCCCGCCGGGCCCGTTCCTGGGCGGAGATAAACTGGAACGTCCCGGTGCCCTCGACCCGAGTCTCCTCGAAGCGCAAACCGCCGAGAATCGCCAACCGTCCGAATTCGGTGCCGGCCATGGCATAGGCCGCGTACACGGATTCCGAGGCGCGCCGATCCGCGACGAGTTGCTGCCGCAGCGTGGTGACGCGATCGATCGTGAAATACTCAGGCCGCGTCTGCCACTCGTGGACCACGGTCGGGATGTGGAACCAGCGCACCTCGGGCATCGTCCCCCGTAGCGCCGTGGGTTGATAGGTGTAGTATTGATCGAAGAAGCGCCCGAGCTGGGCCCCGCCCGGGCCGACGTAATTGTAGGTCGACGGGCTGGCCAGCACCTCGGGCGCCTGATGCCGGAAACGGAAGCCGGCCTTCAGGTAACTCGAGGTCGCGAAGGCCAGAGGCTTCCGGAAGTTCGCCTGGCCGCCATAGACGCGTTCCTTCTTCGTGTCGTCCGTGAACCCCAGGTTCGGAAACGTGATGCTGGCCGGGTCGGTGATGCTCCGGCCGCTGATCTGGACGAAGGTCGCGAGTGCGGGATCGTCGAGCAGGGCGCCCCGGTCGTAACGAAAGCCCACCCCGGTCACCTGCGGCGAAGTGTTGGTCCGCAACTCGAAACCCTCCGATGGAGAGTAGTTGAAATTGTAGTCGAGCACGCCGCCCGCGATCTTCTGTTCGCCGCCGGCGTGCAGGTTGTAGCTCCGGACTCCGCGACGCCGCTCGACTTGGGTCCGGCTGAACGTTTGATTGCGGGTCTCGGTGATGAACTCGGTGAATCCGGGCACGATGTTGGCTGCCGCCGTTCCCCCGAATTGCATGCGCCGGCGATAGAGCCGGTCACGGTTTTCCGAGTACATCAGGTTCAGATACACGGTGGAGCTGGCATTCAGCCGGTAGTCGAATCGCGCGCCTATTCCGCCCCGCTTGTGCTCGAAATAGTCCTCACCGGCGGAGGAGAGGGTGAAGTAAGCCGGCCGGGTCGTGTCGAGCGTCGGCTCCCAGGCCCCGAAATTCGAGTCCCGGGGATTGCTCGCCGCGCTGAACGTGCCCGTGATCATCACCCCGAGGTTGCGCTCCCGCCCCAGCAAATCGGAGTACATGAAGCTGCCCTGTGGCTTCAGCGTCTTGCGCGCGGTGCCGTAGGTCGTGCCGACCCGGAAGCTGACGATGCGACCCTTCTGGCTGAGCGCACTCTTGGTCTTCAAGTTCACGCTGCCGCCGATCGAGTCCGCGTCCATATCGGGCGTCGGGGCCTTCGTGATCTCGATCTGGTCGACGAAATCCGCCGGGATCGTGTCGATCTCAAGACGGCGGTCGAGCCCGGCCCGGGTGCCGCCGCTCGCGGCGCGGGTGCCGTCCACCGTCACGGCGTTCATGTTGGGGTCGATGCCGCGAATTCGGATGTAGGTCACCTGACCTTCGGCCATCTGGCCGGTTACGCTGGGCATGCGGACAAGGAAGTTGCCGATGTTGTCGTCGGCGATGTTGCCGAAGGCATCGGACGACATGACATTCTTGATGTTGGAGGCATGGCGCTGCTGCGTGATCGCGAGCGCATTGCCTTCGCGCTCACCTGGCACGACGAAGGCGTCGAGCCGGTAGACCTCGGCCGTCAGGGCAACTTCGCCGATGTCCGAGCGTGGCCCCGCGACGTCAGCGGTCACCGTCCGCGAATCGAGTCCGGCGTAGGATATGGTGAGCTGCTGCGGGCCGGCCGGCAGACCACTCAGCTCAAAATAGCCCATCCGGGTCGTCCGCGCGGACCGATCGAAACCGACGACCTGGACTTGGGCGCCTTCCAGATACTGGCCTGTGGCCTTGTTGACCACGCGCCCGGAGACCACATGGGTGTCTGCAACCTCGGCAGCAAGAGCAACTGGCGGGGCGGCGGCCAGGAGCGTGAGCAAGCCGGCGATGAACGTGAATACGCGGGGAATTTTCATGGGGAGGGTTTCGAGCGTGGTACGATCTGTGGTTCTTTTCCGGTCGGTCGCAAGGAAGCATCTTCCTGCACTCAGTCCTGGCGTTTCTTCTTCTTTCTCGATGCCGTCCCCTCCCCTCCTTCCGGAGCGGCGCGGGCCGGGGTCACCACCGACCGTTCGCGCAGCACGTGGTCCATCACGCCGCGCAACCGGTCGCGGGCGGCGGAGGCGGCATAGGCATCGGTGAAGCGCACGCCCTCGCGGGCGAGCGCGTCGATGTGGGGCGTGCGGTAGTAGGTGCTCCCGTTGGCGCCGATGTCACGCCAGCCGAGATCGTCGATGAGGAAGAGGACGACGTTGAGTTTTGCGGCGGGCGCCGATGGCGCAGCGGCGTGCACGGCGGCCAGCGAGGCGAGCCAAAGAGCCAACAGGAGGGCTGAGAGTGGTTTCATGAAGGTTGGGGAAAGTGTGCGTTAGCGGGTGGGGAATGGGACTCCACCCGGGGAGGAATAACGCCGGGCCGCATCGTCCAAAACGAGCACCCAATCCTCGCCGGTCACATTGGTCGGCGGGGCGAACAAAAGTTTCAGTTCATTGCGCCGGGTGCCAAGGGAGCTCGCCTGCCCGGTTCTTGGATTGAACCACCAGCCGCGCAACTCGCTGCCGCCGATTCTCGCGGTGGCGAACGTGACCGAGCGATGCTCCGGGAAATAAGCCATCAGGTAGGTGGCGTCGTTGCGGTCCGGGCTACCGTCGCGGGTGACCTGGATCCGGCCGATTCCATCGCCCTGACCCGCCAGCACCAACGATTGATCCGGCACCCGCCTAAGGAACGGGCGGCTCAGCATCAGCGCCTTCAAGTGCGCCATGTGCAGCGCGCCCGGCAAATCGAGCGCCTCGTGCCATGGCGTCGTGACGTCCCACAACGGCTTCTGCGGCGGGGCATACATTTGCCAGATGGGGTGCGTGCCGTAGGTATGACCGAAGGCGCCGGCGAAGATGGCCCAGTAAGCGTTGCGGCGCACCTGCACGGCGCCGACCGGGCGTTTCGGCGGCAGCGCATCCGGCGGATATTCGTAGGATGGCTCGCCATCGAGGCAGGGCTTTGGACCGGGCAGCGCGTAATCGTGCTCAACTGCCGGGTAGTTAGGAAGCGTCAATAAATAAGCTTTACAACTAAGGAGACCCGGCAGGGTGGATGATGTAGTTCCATTCACCATGAAAACGCATGGGAGTGATGTTTATTGCAGCCATCTCTTCTTCGGTGACTTTTCTTCCAGTGGCAT
>SXSC01000276.1 GCA_005792355.1 Opitutaceae bacterium | reverse complement strand
GGCGCCGCGCGAGGTTCCGTAGATATCGTGGGCATCTCACCCAACGACTGAAAATGCAGGACCTCCCACAGATTCAGAAAGGCCACAGATGCAAACCCCGGAATCCGGCCATCTGCGGTCTTTCTGAATCTGCGGGAGGCAAGAATCATAAACCATCTGCGACGCATCGCCCCTGCGGCAGGTGGTGTTTCATAGTTTCAGTTTTCGCGGTGACCACGCATTCTGGCTGCACGGGTTTCGGCTCAGTAGTTTCGAAACGGTCCGCGCGGTTCGGCGGCATTCATCTCGGCGCGCCAGCGGGCGAAGCGGGCCTTCACTTGGGCCAGGACTTCGGGCATTTGGGCGATCAGATTCTTTTTTTCGCTGGGATCGGTCGAGAGGTCGAAGAGTTCCTCCTTCGCCTCGACCAGGCCCCGCCGGTCCCGCGGCACGTACGAGACCCACTTGTACTGGTCGACGCGTGCCGCCTGGAACGCCGAGGGCCAGTCCCAGAACATCTCCGTGCGGGGTGATTTGATCTTACCCTGGAGCACGGGCAGCATGTCGAAGCCGTCCAGCACCAGGCCGGCGGGAATCGGCGCGCCGCCGAGGTTGGCAAAGGTAGGCAGGAGTTCGAGCGAGGTGAGGAACTCATGGGTGGTTTTCCCGGCGGGAATCACTCCGGGCCACCAGGCGATGAGGGGCGTTCGCAAGCCACCCTCGAACCCGGAGCCCTTGCCGCCGCGCAGCGGCACGCCGTCGATCTGCCCGTGATTGCGGCCGTTGTCGGCGAAGAAGACCACCAGCGTGTTTCGATCGAGTTTCAGTTCGCGCAGGGTGGCAAACACGTCACCGATCGCCTCGTCCATCGCCGAGACCATGCCGGCATACTTGGTGTCGCGGTCCCGCGGGTCCCGGCTGGGGTAGTATTTCTTGAGGTACGACTCCGGCACCTGGACCGAGTCCTTCTCGAGGTTGGAGGCGCCGTGGGGGGCGTTGAAGGGGAGAAAAAGGAAGAAGGGTCGGGCGCGGTTCTGGCGGAGGAAGTTCACGGCCTCGCGGCGGAAAATGTCGGTGGAGTAGGTGCCTTTGTCGGCAGTCGTCAGTTCATTGCCCTGAAACATCGAGGGGGCGCCGTAGCGCTCGTGCGTGTAGTAATCGATGCCGTTGTTGCCGTGCCCGTAGAAGGCGTCGAAGCCGCGTTGCAGCGGGAGGAAACGCCGTGCCTGGCCCATGTCCCATTTGCCGAAGACGGCGTTGGTGTAGCCGGCGCTCTTCAGAATATCGCCGAACGTTTTTTCACGCACATCGAGTCCGAGGGTCATTTCCGGCGACACCGCATACTCGGTCGGCGTGTAGCGATGGCCGTAGTTCACCATGTCGTTCCGGATCATCTCGTAGGTGCCGTTGCGCGGGGGATAGCGGCCGGTGATGATCCCGCTGCGCGAGGGGGTGCAGACCGACGCGGTGTTGTAGAAATTTGTGCCGCGCAGGCCCTCGGCCGCCATGCGGTCGAGGTGGGGGGTGACAAATTCCTTTTTGCCAAACGCGGCGAGGTCGAAGCCCTGATCGTCGCTGACGATCAAAATGATATTGGGCCGCGGTGGCGCGGCGCCGTGGGCGGGGTCGATCGCCATGAGTCCGAGGAGGAGGGCGACCGCGACAGGGGTGATCGCGAATACGGGCCGCCGAATCTCCGCGGACGCCGCGGTGCTTTGCCGGTAAGCGCGGACGACTTCGACAAAGCGATACCGGCATCGAGATTCCGGGTTTTTCGGAGGGCTGCGCTTTGTCGCAGCCGCGTCGGTCACGCCAAGCATCGGCGCCGACAAAGCGGCGCCTTCCGGGAATTCATCCAACGCCGATTGCATTTCGGCCGACAGAAATCCGCCGGAGCCCGACTGTGGGAGCGGCTTTACGCCGCGATTCGACCGTGCGGAGAATCGGTCGCGGCGTAAAGCCGCTCCCACAGTTCGGAAACACGAAACGAGAAAATGCGGAACGCGGTAGATACAGTGGGGCGGGTGCGATTTCATGATGTAAGGATTAGGCCAGGATGTTCTCTACCACCTGACCCTCGACGTCGGTGAGGCGGTAGTTGCGGCCCTGAAACTTAAATGTCAGCCGCGTGTGGTCGATCCCCAATAAATGGAGCAGCGTGGCGTTGAGATCGTGCACGTGGACGGGGTCGCGCACCACGTTATAGCTGAAGTCATCGGTCTCACCGTAGATCGTGCCCGGTTTCACGCCGCCGCCCGCCAGCCACATTGTGAAACAGCGCCCGTGGTGGTCGCGGCCGTAGTTCGTGGCCTCCAGTTTTCCCTGGCTGTACGTCGTGCGGCCGAATTCGCCGCCCCAGATGACGAGGGTTTCGTCGAGCAATCCGCGCTGCTTCAGATCGCGAATCAGCGCTGCGGCGGGTTGGTCGATGTCGCCGGATTGCAGCCGCAGATCGCTCGGGAGGTTGTAGTGCTGGTCCCAGCCGCGGTGATAGAGCTGGATGAACCGCACGTCGCGTTCGGCCAGGCGGCGGGCGAGCAGGCAATTCGCCGCAAAGGTTCCGGGCACCCGCGACTGCGGTCCGTAGGCGTCCAACGTTGCCGCGCTCTCCCCGCGCAGGTCGGTCAGGCCAGGCACGGAAGTCTGCATGCGAAACGCCATTTCGTATTGCGCGATCCGCGTCTCGATTTCCGGATCGATCTGCCGGGCGAGCTGCTGACGGTTCAACGCTCCGATCGTGTCGAGCTGATCGCGTCGCGTCGCGACGTCGATTCCCGGGGGATTCGACAGATACAGCACCGGATCGCCGCTGCTGCGAAAGCTCACGCCCTGGTGATTGGACGGCAGAAAGCCCGAGCCCCACAGCCGCGCGTAAAGGGGATCCGCCGGGCGCGCCGCGCTGCCGCGCGAAATCAGGACGACGAATGCCGGCAGATCCTTGTTCTCGCTGCCCAATCCATAACTCGCCCACGCGCCGAAGCTGGGCCGGCCCGGTTGCTGGTGGCCGGTCTGCAGGAAGGTCACCGCCGGGTCGTGATTGATCGCCTCGGTGTTGAGCGAGCGGATGAAGCAGAGTTCGTCGACGACGCCGGCCGTGTGCGGCAGGAGTTCACTGACCCACGCGCCGCTCTGGCCGTGCCGGGCGAAGTTGAACGCCGACGACGTGACCGGAAACGTTTTTTGGCCGCTGGTCATGCCGGTGAGCCGCTGGAGGCCACGTACCGAGTCGGGCAATTCCTGTCCGTGCAATTGTTTCAAGCCGGGTTTGTGGTCGAAGAGATCGATCTGCGACGGTCCGCCGTGCATGAACAGGTAAATCACCCGCCTGGCCTTCGGCGCAAAATGGGGAAGGCCGGGAGTGGTCGGGGCTGCGTCGGCGCCGAACAGGCCGGGTCGGAGCAGCGACGCGAGCGCCACCGTGCCGATGCCCGTCGCCGAGCGGCTGAAGAACTGCCGGCGCGACAGCAACGCATCGGCGCGTGGCGGGTGGCTTGGGTCGAAAGGGCTCACAGCGTGGCGGTGGGGGCGGGTAGGGTCTGACCTCCGGGCAGGCCGTTCGAAATTGAACTCTTTGGGCGGCCCGCCCGGAGGTCGGGCCCTACCTGTAGCCCGATTAATCTCATCTTCTGGTGATCACTTCGTCGAGATTCAAGATGGCTTGCGCGACGACCGTCCAGGAGCCGAGTGCGACCGTGTCAAGTTCCCGTCCGCGCGGAGAAAAGCCGACCTCAAGCAATCGCCGCGCGCCTGCGGGATCCGCCGCGAACCGGGCATGCTGCCGCGCGTGCAGACCCAGCAGCGTCGCGGATTCCTTCGCGTCGGGCCAGCGCGACGTGGCACAACGGAAAAGGTCACGCATCCGCTCCTCGTCGCTCGCGGCGTCACGTGCCAGCGTCAACGCCGCAAGCGCGCGGGCGGACTCGACGTACGTTTCGTCGTTGAGCAACAGCAGCGCCTGCAACGGAGTGTTGGTGCGGGGTCGCCGGACCACGCACGTCTCGCGCGTCGGTCCGTCCAGCAACTGCACGCCCGGCGGCGGCGAGGTGCGCTTCCAATGCGAATACAGGGTGCGCCGCCAAAGCCCCTCGCCGCGATCGACCTGATAGCTGAGTTCGCCGTTGTAGGAGACCGCCTCCCACAGGCCCGGTGGCTGGTAGGGTTTCACCGGCGGACCGCCGATTTTTTCGACCAGCAGGCCGGACGCCGCGAGCGCCTGATCGCGAATCATCTCGGCTGAAAGCCGGAAGCGCGGGCCGCGGGCGAACAGGCGGTTTTCAAGATCGCGTTGCCCCGGCGTTGCCGTGCCGATCGACGACTGGCGGTAGGTCGCGCTCGTCACGATTCGGCGCAGCGTTTTTTTGACGTCCCAGCCATCCTGCACGAACCGCACCGCGAGCCAGTCGAGCAATTCCGGGTGCAGTGGCGTTTCGCCCTGCGCCCCGAAGTCATTCAGTGTCGGCACGAGGCCTTCGCCAAAGCACTGCAGCCAGAGGCGGTTCACCGCGACCCGGGCGGTCAGCGGGTGCGACGGCGAAGTGAGCCAGCGGGCGAGGCCGAGGCGGTTGCGTGGTGCGTCAGCCGGGAGCGGTGGCAGGACTGCGGGAACGCCGGCCTCCACGAGTTCGCCGGGTGCATCGTACTGCCCGCGCTTGAGCACGTGGGTCGGCGGCGGAGTTGCGGTCTCTTGCATCACGAGAGTTTTGGGAAGAGTCGCGCGAAACGACTCCTCGGCCTCGCGGGCGTGAGCTGCCTGGCGGTGCGCCTCGCGGGTGCCCGGCTCGCCGTGCCGCTCGATGTAACAGTCGAGCAGGAGCTTCTTCTGCTTCGCGTCGCGCTTCTCCGGTCCGAGCGCGAGGATGCCGTGGAGGCGCTCGCTCCAAAACCAGGTGCGGGCCTCGTCGGCCTGGACCGCGCGCGACAGCATGCGCAACTCGTCGAGCTGGCCGTTGAAGCCGAGTCCACTGTCGCGCCGGCCGATGCGCACGGGCTCCGCATTGGTGATCGAACCACGCAGGCTGTCGCGCACGACATTCAGGGGAAGCGGCAGTCCATCGGCGAAGACGCTCAAGCCCGCCGCCGTCCGCGAACCGTCGTAGCTCACGATCAGGTGATTCCAATCGGCCCGCTTGATCGGACCCCGGCTCACGACCTCGATGGCGCTCACGACCCAGCGATCCACCAGGTTGATTTGCAGCAAACCCTTCGCCCAGATCAGCTCGAAGCCGCGCCGGTCGCCCGCCGGTTCGATTTTGGAAACGACACAGACCAGGTTTGCCGTGGGTTTTACCCAGACGCCCACGGTCCACGGTTGCTCCGCGGCGAGCGGCACGTGCGACGGCAACTCGAGGTGCTGCATGCCGTCGAACACCGCGGCCTTTCCGACCAGGCCGGTTTCGTAATACACGGCGCCCTTCTCCGCGGCCCGCGGCAACGCGGAATCGGCGGCAGGCGTCGTCTCGGCCTCAAAGTCGACGTGGGCGACGAGCCGCTCGCGGGAAATCTTGAGTTCGGCCCCGGCGGTTTTCTCCCACGCGGCCAGCGGCGTTGCCAGCGGTTCGGCGATCTTCGCGAAGGCGGCCACGGCCTTGCCCCGGTCCGCGCTGAGTCGCTCCAGTTCCGTCCGCTGCTCGGCGGTAGCGACATCCATCACGGGCGGAGGATCGTCGGGGCCGATCAGGCCCTTCTCGACGCCACTGTTGAAAAAGGCGAACAGCCGATAGTAGTCGCGCTGCGAGATCGGGTCGAATTTATGATCGTGACACCGCGCGCAGCCCACGGTCAGCCCGAGCCAGACGGTCGCGGTGGTCTCGAGCCGGTCGGCCGCGTATTCGACGCGATACTCCTCGTCGATCACCCCGGTTTCCCCCGTGACCATGTGGTTGCGATTGAACCCCGTCGCGATCCGCTGCGCGTCAGTCGCGTCGGGCAACAAGTCGCCGGCGAGTTGCTCGAGCGTGAACTGGTCGAACGGGAGATTGCGGTTGTACGCGCCGATCACCCAGTCGCGCCACGGCCAGATCTGCCGGGTGTTGTCGCGGAAGAATCCATTCGAGTCCGCGTAGCGCGCGGCATCGAGCCAGTCGGTCGCCAGGCGTTCGCCATAGGCCGGCGAAGCCAGCAGGCGGTCCACGGCTCGTTCGTAGGCCTGCGGCGCCGGATCGCCCAGCAAGGCGTCGAGCGCCGCGATGGTCGGCGGCAGCCCCGTGAGATCGAGCGAGACGCGGCGGAGCAACGTGGCCGGATTCGCCTCCGGCGCCGGAGAAAAGTTTTCCCGCTCCAGCCGCGCGAGGACAAAGCGATCAATTTCGTTGCGCGGCCAGTCGCTTTGCCGGACCGGCGGCAGCGCGGCGGCCTGCGGCGCGACGAGCGACCAATGCGGCTGGTAGGCCGCGCCCTCGGCGATCCATTGACGCAGCGTCGCGATTTCTACCGAGGAAAGTTTCTTGCCGGTCTTGGCGGGCGGCATCGGTTCGAATTCGTCCGTCACGCGGAAAATCAATTCGCTGCGCTCCGGGTGGCCGGGCACAATGGGCGATTCGCCTGATTTCGCCGGCTGCGTGGCACTCTCGCGCTCGTCGAGCCGCAACCGCGCCTCGCGGGCCTTTTCGTCGAAGCCGTGACACTTGAAGCAGTTTTCCGAAAGGATCGGCCGCACCTGGCGGTTGAAGTCGATGGGCTGGGCCGCTTCCAGCGGGGCGAAAAGGGCGGCAAGTAGTGCGAGCATTCCGGCGCGGGTCAGGCGGAGCGAATCTCCGCGTTGCCGGTGAGCGCCGACGGTCCCAAGGAGCGGCGGTTGCCCAACCGCCGAACGGCGACCGTTGAGTACGGGCGCTTCGGCAAGCGCCCCTCCTTCGACCCGCACGTAGCATCGAACCATCAAACCGCGGACGCGGCGCATACCATGGGCGACAAACGGATCCCGGCCCTCCGCGGAGGGCACCGAATCGAGTGGCAGCCGTGAGCTCACCTGCGTGCGTTGATGCCGAAGAAGAGTTGCGGACGCATCAGGTGCGTCACCTGCGGCCGCCCGTAGCCGAATTGACGCTGACGGTCCGGCTCCATGAACACGTTTACCACGTCGAGATAGACGCTGTAGTTTCGGGTGACGTTGTAGAGTGTCTTGATGTCGACGGTCGGACGGGCGGCGGCATAGGTGGCGCGCGATTCGTTGGCGTTGAAACCGGTGAGGTAGCGGCCGAGATAGTTGTACTGCACGCGCAGGTTGACCCGCTGTTTCAGATAGGAAACGCCGAGGTTGGCGATGAACGGATTAAAGCCCGCCACGCGCGGATTGGGCGCCAGCGCGATGGCGCTGCCGGCACCATAGTTGCCCTCGGCCTGCATTCGCGTCAGATTGGCGTAGGCGCCGAATCCGTTCATCCAGCCGGGCAGGAAGGTGAACTGCTGGTTGTAGCCGAATTCGATGCCCTTCACTTTGGCGAAGCCACCGTTGAATTGGGTCGTGTAGGAATACCCCGCGTAATCGCCGTCGAAACCGTTGTCAGTGCCCGAACCGATCGGTTGACCGGCCGAGGTGTAGATGAACTTTTTGATCTCCTTGAGAAAGACGCCCACCGTGAACATTCCCGCCGGCTCGAAGTAATATTCCGCCGTGAGGTCAAAATTATCCGCGATCTGCGGCTGCAGACTCGGATTGCTCGAGGAGACACTCTGGTTGTCGTAATTAACCGTGGTCCGCGGAATCAGCTGGCCGATACTGGGGCGGCCGATGCTGTTGGAGTAGCTTAGGCGCGCCTGAAGATTGCGGTTCGCGATGTACTTGAAATGCACGCCCGGGAAAACGTTGCGGTAGTCACCCGTACGCGATTGCCGCCGGCCATGTTCCGCCCGGGTTCGTCGTTCGATCTCGGCGTCGGTGAGTGGGGCCGTGCCCCACGCCGTGCGGCGCGCCTGCTCCTGGGGAGTGACACCGGACAGCGCGCCCTCACCGTCGGTCTTGGTCTCTTCCACCCGCACACCGCCCAGCACGGTGAACCGGCCGAAGTTAACATGGCCCATCACGTAACCGGCGCGAATCTGCTCCTCGAAAAGCTGATGATTCACCAACTCGGCCTGAATGTCGTTCGCGATCTGCCGTCGGAAATGCGCCGGATTCGCCGCGATGAACGGATCGATGTTGTGATCCCGCCCGTCGGCCTGAAACGCCGCGAACGGCACCGCCCCGTAGCGCCGGAGCTTGGTGTCGGGGAACGGCCGGTTCATCAGGCCGAACTGCGCGAGATTGTCGTCGTTCCGGTTGCCGAGGGCCGGATTTGGCCCCATCACGCCGTCGGGTCCGACGTAGACCGTGCGATAGGGAGTGTTGTCTAGATCGCGCGTCTGGGTGCGCAGGCGCAGGCCGGTCTTGATATACGTCGGCACCGGCGTCTTGAACTGTTTCTTCAGATTGATCGCGCCGCCGGTATAGGCGTCCCAGCCCACCATGCGCGCGCTGGCGTAAAGATTGTCGGTGTAGCTCTCCAGCTTGGTCCAGTCGGCGCCCGCAGTCTGGGTGATGGTGGGAAACAGCACGTCGTCCTTGCGGATGGTGAAACCGATGTTGCGAATCGTGTAGGTGAAATCGTTGTTGCCGGCGTAATAGGCCTTCGATTTCGACGAATACACGTCGTAGTCGAGATTCCAGGTCGGGTGCCGGTGCACGCCACCGACGTTGACGGTCGAGGTGGTGCCCTGCTTGTACGCCGCTTGCGACGCGATGGCGATGGTGCTGGTGGGCACCGCGCGGATCTTCGTCTCGGTGTCCGTGAAACCCGGGAGGATTCCGCCGGTGTTGGTGAAGTTGCCCGCGGTGTCCTGGGTCGCAATCGTCTGGCCGGTCTGCCACGTGACCTGGCTGTTGCGCGTGTGCTCGAGATGTTTGTTGTACTGCCAGTTGACGAAGAAGCGCGTGTTGTCGTTCAGCTTGAAGTCGAACTTGGTCCCGGCGCCCGAGCGCGTGCGGATGTTGTTAAAATCCTGCACGGTGACCAGGTAGGTATAGGCCGGCCCCGCCACATCGAGCGGCAGTTGCTGATGGCCCTGAGTGTTGACGTCGATAATCGAGCCGTGCGGACGATACGCGAGGTTGACGGTCACCCCGAGGCGGCCGCCAAACACCTCCGAATAAGACAGGGAGGCGTTTGGCCGCACCTTGTCGCGCGGGTCGGTGGGTCGCCAGATGGCGCCGACCGAGCCGCGGATGCGTCGCTCCGGCGAGCTGTCGAATGCGCTCTTCGAGACGAGATTCACCGCGCCGCCGATGGAATCGCCGTCCATGTCGGGGGTGGGGGACTTCGTCACCTCCAGTCGCTCGATGGAATCGGAGCCGACGGTCTGAAACTGAAACTCGCGGGTGGCGCCGCCCGAGGCGGCGTCCGCGATGCGGTTTCCGTCCTGGGTGATCGTGCTGAGGTTTTGGCTGAGTCCGCGGATTCGCAGGTAGCGGTTGTCGCCGCCGACCGACTCGCCCTCGATGCCCGGCAGGCGCGCGGCGAGATCGGCGGGGTTCCCCGCGAGGCCGCCGAAGGCATCGGCCGAGACGACGTTCTTAATGCCATCGGACAGCCGCTGCAACGTGATGGCCTTGGCGTTGCCCTCGCGCTCGCTGCCCACCACGAAATTACTGAGCCGGTAAATGTCCGCCGTGAGACCGATATCACGCCGGGTCGGGGCGGTGCCCGTGACGGTGACGGACGCCTCCGACACCGAGAGTCCGGTGTAGGCCGCCACCAGCACGACGCTGCCGGGAGGGAGGTTGTCGAAGCGGTAAACGCCCTGGCTGTCCGTGATCGCTTCGAGGCCGGTGCCTTTCACGGTCACGCGTGCGCCCTCGAGGGTGGCGCCGGTGGCGGAGTTGGTGACCGTACCGATCAGCGCCCCTTGCGGGAAGGCGGGCGACGCGAGCGCGACGGAGTACAAGAACGCGGCAACAAGCTGGCGGCGGAGGTTGGGGGCGGGTGCGAAGCAGGTCCGAACGGTCGGGAGGATATTCATAGGTGGGAAAAGGCGTCGGCTCACACCCATGAAAAGCGGTTGGGTGCGCTCCGGCTACCGGAGTGAAATATCGGATCGGGAATCGAATCGGCAAGAAAAGGTTTTTTGGGACGGATGGTGTCCTCCCGATGGAGTGCGGGTGCCCTCACCCGCCGTTCGAGCGATTGCGCGATGAGGGCACCGCGCCCCCATCAATCCGTCGGCAATCGGCAGATCGACCCACCGCGCTGGTGCGCAGACGATTTTGGTTCAGTTGCGACGGCGGAGGGCCAATGTCGTTTCCACCTGCCTCGGATTTCCCCCTCTTCACGAAGCCATGAATCCCCGCGAATTTTTCATCGACGCCGCCCACTACGGTTTGCCCACCCGCGACGAGTTTGTCTCCTATCGAATCTGGGACACGCATTTTCACGGCTTCTATGGCTCGGCAAACCCGATCGCGCAGTTCCGCGCGAATAACTTCTACGTGGAGCGCATGGGGATCGAGCGCTCCATCTCCCTCGAGGTGGGCGGCACGTTGCGCGATCCGATCGCGCCATCGCCCTACGATGCCGAGATCCGGGCAATTATGGAAAAGGAGCAGGATCGTTTTTCGGGCATCACGCCGATCGATCCGGGATTTCCCGACGAGAGCTGCGCGAAAATGGAGAAGTGGATCAGGCACGGTCCGTGCATCGGCATCAAATATGTCGGAGGCAATCAGCGGGGCGTCCTGTGCAGCCATCCGAACAACGATCCGATCATCCGGCTCGCAGCCGAGTTGCACGCGACGATTTACATCCACACCTGGCTGAAAATCGGCGGCACGCCGCGGCTCCCGGGACGCGACAACCTGCCCGGCGAAAACACGCCGATGGACGTGGTAGTGCTGGCCCGGCGTTTCCCCAGCGTCCGCTTTATTTGCGGTCACTCCGGGGGCGATTGGGAACTGGGGGTGAGGGTGGTGCGACCGCACGCCAATGTGCTGCTCGAGTTTGCGGGGTCTGATCCGCACTCGGGCGCGGTGGATTACGCGGTGAAGGAACTTGGGGTGGACCGCATCGTGTGGGGCGGACACGGGCCGAGCCGCAGTTACGCGACGGAGTTCGGCAAGGTGCTCGACGCCGATCTCTCCCGCGCGGATCGCCTGAAGATCTTCGGCGGGAATTTCCGCAAGATCGCCGCGCCCATCTTCCGCCAGAAAGGTCTGAAGCTGGAACTGTGAGTCCGGGACTTTTGCTGAAAATGCAGGACCTCCCACAGATTCAGAAAGGCCGCAGATGCAAACCCCGGCATCCGGCCATCTGCGGTCTTTCTGAATCTGCGGGAGGCAAAGACCCGAATCCGATCGGCGGCGCAGCCACGGTGCTCTTCTGCACGTTCCACGCGGATGACGATGGCATCTCACCCACCGACTAAAATGCAGGACCTCCCACAGATTCAGAAAGACCACAGATTCAAACCCCGGCATCCGGCCATCTGCGGTCTTTCTGAATCTGCGGGAGGCTCAACCCCAAACCTATCTCCATGAAACCGATCTTACGCCGTGAATTTTTGAAAAACTCCCTCCTCACCGGCGCCGCCCTGTCGCTCGCCCGGCCGACGCTGGCCGCGACGGCGGGAGGGGCCTCCGCATTACCGGCCACCAGCGGCTCACCGGGCATCGTCGACAGCAACGTAAACCTCTTCGACTGGCCTTTTCGCAAACTTAAATACCGCG
>SXSC01000275.1 GCA_005792355.1 Opitutaceae bacterium | reverse complement strand
CTGGGGTTCATGCGGGCTAAAACAAAACCGCCAGGCGGTTTTGAACTTAGCCCGGACATCCCTGAGGACCGCGAACGCAGAAGAAAATCTCGAACACCGTGTGGCTCCGCTCGCGAGCAGAGTGTGAAATGGCCGGGCTAGCGTGATTTGGTGAGGGCGGAGCGGCGCAGTTCGGTTTGGTGATCGGCGATTTTGATCGAAAGATCGACGCAGCGATCGACCAGCCGACGAAAGCGTCGGAAGTTGGCGAGCAGAGGTTTGAGGCGGGGCACCTCTGCGGGCCGGACCTATCGGGTGCGGCTGCGCATCTTGTGGGTGTAGCTGAGCTGCCAATACGCACCGGTCCCGGCGGCCGGATCCTTGTATTGGCGGCTGAGTGAACCGGGACGCAGCGGCCCGAGGCGGGCGAGGTCGGCTTGGGCTTGGGCGAGCTGGGCCTGCCAGCGGGCGAGCGACGGATCTTTCATGACGCGGAGTCTCCCGCAACGCGGCGGCCAAGTCGAGCGCCGGCACGGCCCGCCAAGGTTTTCTTCGCTCCGGTGGTTTTTGTGCCGGCGGTATAGCATATAGCGGCTATATCAGGCGACCGGGCTTCGCCCGTCCTTCGGTCGCTTTGGTTCCACTGGTGGTCAGTCGTGTCGCAACCGCGTTCGGCGTGGCCGCGCCTCCAACTGACAGGAAACTGGATTTTCAGGGGGATCGGATCCGGGAGGGGTTTATTGCTCGGGAGTCATCCCCGCAGCCTACCTCGCTCCAAGATTCTACCCACTGAAAACAGCGAGGAACCCCCTTGCTGTTCCCTCTCAGCCACAGATCATGGACTCAATTCGGTCGTTCGCTCAGAACGTCCCCTTGATCCCGAAGAAATACGACGCGCCGAATTTCTCTTCCAGGTAGGTGCGGCTGGGCGCAGGAGTCGCATCGCTATAGCGGCCGATGGTGCGGGCCTCGTTCGTCACATTTTTCGCGCCGATAAATAGGCCGACGTAGCGGGTGAGCGCGTATTCGATTGTCGCGTCGAGCGTGAGCCGGGGTTCCTCGTAGTTGTAGCTCTCCGGTCCGACGAGGTTAGCGGCCGTGGCGCCTAACAGGCCCTGCTTGATCCCGCTGCGGTAGTTCCAATTGAAGGAATACGTGAGTTTCCGGAACTGGTGCCGGATGCCCCAATTGTAGATCGCCTTGGGTAGACCGTTGCTGAAGTTATTTGCGGCCGGCGTCGTGCGCTGGAGCGTCGCGTTGCCAAACAGCCGCACCGAGCCGATCGCCTTGGGCAAAAAGCCCAAGCCCTGGCTGTAAGCGAGTTCGAGGCCGAAGAGACGGTTCTCCACGTCGGAATTCTGCATGTCGCGAAGCAGCGCGTTCCCGTAGTTCTCCTCGTCGAGACCGTAAGTCGCGCGAAACTCCGGGGTGATGTCCTCGGTACGAGTGATAAAGAAGTTGGTGATATCGCGGCGGAATCCCCGCACCGAAACCGTGCCAGAGGACGGGTTGTCAAAGTAGTATTCGAGGCCGAGCGCGTAGTTGTCGGCCGTCCACGGCTTCAGATCAGCATTTGTAAAGGTGATGGTCTCCTGCCCACCAGTCACACTGGGCTCCGGAATCACGATGCCGGGGATAATAAAGCTGAGATTGGGACGGCCGAGGGTGCTGGCGTAGGAGGCGCGCGCGACGAGGTTCGCGCTGATGTTGTAGGCGAGGTTCACGCTCGGGTAGTAATCGGCGTAGGATTTCTTGCTCGTGGCGCCGCGTTCGATGTAGGTCGCGCGGGCGATGGCCAGGGCGTTTTCCGCCGCGCTGCCGGTCGTAAACTCCGGACGCACGATGCCGCGGCCCGCCGCGTCCAAGATCACTTTTCCCTTCGCGTCCTGCTCGTAGCGGAGCGTGGGGTCGATCAGGTTGCCCGCTCCGCTCACATTCGTCCGTTCCCAGCGCGCACCGGCGGTGACATTGAGACGATTGCTCAGGAACCGGGCGTCGAAGCGGACGTAGCCCGAGGCGACCGCTTCGTCCAACGACTTCTCAGTCGTCACGAGGTTTTGGTGATACGCGGCCAAGTTTCTCGTGAAATGATCGGGGTTGGACTGAAGCAGGTCGCTGACCAGAAACCGGCTGACCCACGGATAGGACGGCTGGCCGAGGACAAACGGTTTGCCCGCGAGCGGCACGTCGAGGTAGCGCGTCGCCACATCGTCTACGGAGCCGGCAACTTTGTCGGCGCCGACATAGGTGAGACCCGGAATGCTGGCGCGACCGTAGTGAATCTCACGCTGGAGCCTGCGGTAGTCCGCGCCGACTTTGAGCGAGAGCGGGACCTTGAAACTGAAGGCGCGCTTCGCATTGAGATTGGCGGAGCTCACGAGGTCGGACGAATTGATGGGCGCCGTGGCGGTGTTGCGAATGGTGTAGTTGGAGATGTCGTATTGGTTAATGTCGGTCACGACCCCTGTCGCGGCGTCGGTGCGGCTGACTTTATACTTGGCGGCCGAGACGGGACCGACGCCCTCCATCGTGATCGTGACGTTGCGGATATCGGCCGAAACCGCCTGCAGGAATCCCTTCTTCACGTCTTCGAAGACGTTGGTCGCCTTCGAAAAGCCGAGGGCACTGTCGAGCGTCCAGACCGGACCGCGATGCATCCAACGCAGACTCGGCGTATAAGTGGTGCCATCCTTCGAGCGGCCGGCACCGGTCTGCGTGACGTTGCCTAGATTAGTGCGGCCGACGGAGGAATTGGCGGTGAAGGACGCGACGCCTGCCGTGGTGTAGGTGAGCGTATTGTTCGCGAACGTGATCGTGGAGTCGGTGTAGGAGAGTTCGGCCTTGAACGTGTCGTAGCGCCCTAGTTTGAAATCGACGCCCGCCGCTACGGTGCGTTGGCGCACAAACGCACCACCGTCGATCAGTTGCGACGTAAAGGCATAGGGCCGATCGGGCGTCGTGACCGCGGAGCCGCCGGGGATGGCGACGCTGCCCGCGCGACTCATGGTTGACTGGGTCAGCGCCGTCGCCCGGTCCGAATCGGCCGCAGATAAGGTGAAACCGAGGCGCTTGTTGATGGGCACGATGGCACCCAGCTCAAACGAGAAAATTGTGGTGCGGCCGGGCTCGCGTCGGGCGCGGCCGGGGACTTTCTCGAAGCTGGACGGACTCAGCAGTTCGCTGTCGTTACCTGTGAAGAAGAGACGGTAGGAGTATTGCGGAGTGCGGCGTTCGAAGGCGCTCTTGGGGATCAGATTCACCGAGCCGCCGATCGCATCGGCGCGCTGGTCGGGCGTGGGGCTCTTATTGATCTCGATCCGAGAGAGATTGGTCATGGAAACCTGTTCCAGCTCGATCGTGCGGCTGGCATTGGACGAGGAGGCGCTCGCGAGATTGATCCCGCCCATGCTGATCGGCGTGTAGGCGGGTCCGACGCCACCCAGACTGATGTCGCGCGCGTCCTGGCCGCCGCCCGTCTGCACGCCGGGGAGAAATTTCACGAACTCGCCGACGTTGCCCTCCGAGGTAATCCCGAACTCGTCGGTCGAAACGACGCTCGTGAAATTCGGCGCGAAGCGCTGCTCGTTGATCGCGATCTGCGCCTGGTTGGTCTCCTGGGTGCTGGCGACAACGAACGCATTCAACTTGATCACGGATCGATCGTCGCTCGATTCGGAGGTGAGCGAGAAGTCCTGCTCGACGGTTTTGCCTCCGACGGCGTTGACCGTGACCGTCTGACCGCCGAGGCCGCTGTAGAATACCTTGAGGCGGACGCTCCCGGGCGAAACGCGCGTAAACCGGTAAAAGCCCAGTTCGTCGGTGAAGGCCTCGAGACCGGTGCCTTCGATCACGAGTCGGGCTTTGTTCAGAGAATTTCCGCGCGCTTGGTCAAACACCCGTCCTTCGATCGTCGCGGCGGGTTCACCGGCCGGACCGCCGGCGACTTGGGCCTCGGTGATGGGACCGACGACGATGGCCAGCCAAACGGCGAGGCGCTTGATGATCCCCGGAGATTTCCGACGGGGGGGAGCCGATGCCGGCACTACGGGGGAAGTGTGCTGCGGGTCCGCCGCCAGCGAACGGTCCGGCCGGCTCCGCCCCACGACAAGCGCCCCGGTCGCCTCGTCCTGCGAAGCAAACAGGACCGTGCCGGCCAGCATCCGCTCCAAGGCGTCGAGCGCGCGGAATTCGCCGGCGATGGCGGCGGTGGCTACGCCCTGCACGTTGTCCGCCAAGTAACCGATACTCCTAAGAAACAGATTGTGCAAAGTGTCCATGATCTACGATCGGACATTTTGCGGAGGAGGCCAGCTCATAGGAAACTGGATTTTCAGGGGGATTGGATCCGGGAGGGGTTTTTCGTTTTTTCCAAACGAAAAAACCGCGCGGCGTTGCCGTAGAAGATCGCGTGTTTCTGGGTGGCACTCAAAAACGGGGCCGAGTCGACCGCTTTGATCGCCTTCGCGATTGCCTCGGGCCACTCCATTTGATCTGAGCCGAACATGATGCGGTCGATGAAGCCAGCATCGATCATGCGCTTGAGATAGGCGTGGAATTCAGCGCGAGCGAGCGTCCAGTTGATCACCGCGATATCGACGTGCACCTGCGGGTAATCCCACATCAGCGCGATCATCTCGTCGCCGAACGGCCAGCCGGCGTGCATCACGAAAAGGCGGAGTTTCGGATGTTTCTGGAGAACGTCTTCGAGCAGAAGCGGACGGCCGTGTGCGGTCTTGAGCTTCGAAACATAGGGCGCGCCCGGCGGGCCAGGGTGCATATGATAACCGACCGGCAGATCCTCTGCTTCGGCCCACGCCCACATCGGCTCGAGGGTGGGATCATTGGGTGCGAGGCCGCGGTATTGCGCGCCCCACTCGCCGATGAAGTCCACCCTGGCCGTCGCCCGCGCCTGCTTCGCGCGCTCGACGTTGCCTGAGCTCTCGCCGACCAGAAATCGATTGGGCGCGGCATTGGTCCACGCGAGCACGCGATCGTCGCTGCCGTCCACCATGCCGATCACGATGTTGAAACGATCCATGGCCGCGAGCGTGGCGCGAAGATGCCCGTCGGCGTCGAGTTCGGGCAACTCGTGGAGGTGCGCGATGCCGAGACTCGTGGCGAGCACCGCACCTTGTCGGGCCGCCGCGCGATCCGCGAGCAGCTCGGGTTGGCCCGCGTCCGGTTTGGCGATACCGCGTCGGAGCTTCTTCAACGCCTCCGTCGTGCGCGCGTGCAGGTGCACATCGATGATCGGACCGGAGTAGGGCGTCGATTGCGCGGCGAGCGTTCCGACGAGACACCACGAAATCGAAGCGACGCGAAAGACAAGTGAAGCGAGCATGGAGAATGGGCGGAGCTTGCTGGCAGGAAACCGGACTTTGCGGGGATCGGATCCGGGAGGGGCTTAAAGGGTGGGACGGGTGAAAACGGAATCGGACTCTTGTAGTCCCCGCAACCCCTAACCGATATCCTCCCGCTGCGCCATCTGGCACCGCCGTTCCCACGACGTTGGATATTGGAACGGGTCAAAATCGGGTCCGATCTCCCTCCGGCCAATCGGGAAGCCACCCGGGAAGTATGAACTCGCCACCGGTGGGGGCTAGTTTCCAGTGTGACCACGTTTCGCTCCCACCCACTCAGCCCCGAATGTCCGAATCCACCAAAGCCGTCTTCCTCAGCTACGCGTCGCAAGACGTGGCGGCCGCCCTCCGCATTTGCGCGGCGCTGCGGGCGGCCGGAGTCGAGGTGTGGCTCGATCAGGAGGGCGGACTCGTCGGCGGCGATACGTGGGATCGGAAGATTCGGAAAATGATCAAGGAGTGCACGTTGTTCGTGCCGGTGGTCTCGGCCAATACCGAATCGCGCGCCGAAGGCTATTTCCGGCTGGAGTGGCTGCTCGCGGTGGAACGATCACGGCTCATGTCCGAGGAAAGAGCTTTTTTGATCCCGGTGACGATCGACGCCACCGCGGAGGCCACCGCCAAGGTTCCGGACAAGTTTCGCGAAGTGCAGTGGACGAAGGCTCCGGGCGGGGACACTTCGCCGGTGTTTATCAGCCGCCTGCAAAAACTGTTGGGCGGGCCGGAGGCGCCGCTGTCGGCGCAGCCCGCCGCGGCCACGCCGGCGCCGTCTGCCAAGTCGGATGCGCTCCACCCTGCGGTCGCTCCACGGGCTGAATCTGCCGCGAGGAGCCGCCCCGGGGAGGGAGCGGAAAGAATGAAGCGGCGGATACGCCCCCTGCTGCAACCGGCAATCATCGCCGCCTCGGTCGTGGTGGGAGCAGGCTTGGGCTCGATGGGGAATCGGATGCGTTCCGCGGGGTCGGCTGCGACTCTCACCCCGGCACCCGTCACGCGGTTGACCCTGCAACTTCCGGTCCACGCGCTGCTCGCGTTGGGCAGCTCCCTTCCCGGTGGCTGGGCGCTCAACGTGCCGATCCTTTCCCCCGACGGACGGGTGATGCTGTATGTCGCCAGCCAAGGCGCGACCTCTCAAATTTATTTGCGGGCGTTGGATCAATTCGAGGCCAAGCCGATCCCTGGCACAGAAGGCGGCTTCAGTCCCTTTTTCTCGCCCGACAGCGTGAGGTTTGGCTTCTTCGCGGAAAACAAACTGAAGAAGATGTCGATTGAGGGCGGAGCCCCCGTGGCTCTGTGTGAAGTGAAAAATGCCGGTGGCGGAACGTGGAGCACCGAAGAGGTGATCTACTATAGAACCGACGCCGAGGACCTTTTGAGGATGCCGGTGCGGGGCGGCGTGCCCGAAAAGGTGAAGGGCCCGACTCGATTCACTTTCCAAGGCATGCCCAGCGGAAAAGAGCTCTTGCTGAGTATCCCCGAGGCCAGAAAATCCACCCTTGATCATTGGGGGGTGGCGTTGTTTTCGCCCCAGCGCGCCACGGTGACACCGCTCGATGAAACCGGGGCGGCGCCTTGCATCACCGCAAGCGGGCATCTGCTGATTCTGAGGGGTGGAGCAATTCTTGCGGCACCCTTCGATTCCGACCATCGGGTGCTGCTGGGCCGTGCCGTCCCGGTGCTCGAAGACAACAGTCTGCCCGGTGGAATTTGCGCGTTCAGCGTGTCGGAACGCGGGACACTGCTCTACATTGGAGGTGGATTTGGGAATAAAACCACCCCTACGTGGATCGACCGCAACGGTCACCGTGATCCGCTGCCGATGCCGGCTCAGGCCTATGGCAATTTTCGACTTTCGCCGGATGGCCGCCGGCTGGCGATCGAGGTCGTGGGGGGCACCAGCGACATTTGGATCTATGAGACGATGTCAGGAAAAGGCATCCGGTTGACGACTGACGGAAATAATACGACTCCCCTTTGGTCTCCGGATGGCACGCGCGTGGTTTACGCGGCGGGCCCGTCAGGCAATCGGAAGCTAATGGTGAAGTCTCTCGCGGGCGGCGACGCGAAGGAGCTTTACGCCAGCACCGGGGAACCCGAGCCCACGGCATGGTCGCCCGACGGGAGGCTGGTCATCTTCCATGAAAAAGGAAAAGGCATTCGAGTAGTCTCCGTCGTCGGTGCGGCCCAACCGGAAACAATCGTCGAATCGAAGGACAAAGCATGGGGCGCATCGCTTTCAGCGGATGGAGCCTGGATCGCTTATACGTCGGAAGAGTCCGGCCGCTACGAGAACTACGTGCAGCCATTCCCTGCGGGGCCGCGGGTGCAGGTCTCGTTTGACGGTGGCGAAGAGCCGCTCTGGTCTCCGCAAGGCGGGGAACTGATCTTTCGGAATGGAGACAAATGGCTGAGCGTCGCCTATGCCACGACACCGGGATTTATCCCGGAAACTCCGCGAGAAATTATCAAGGGGCCCTATATCAACGTCGCGGGAATCTCCTGGAATTTCGCGCCCGACGCCAAGCGTCTGCTGGTGTTGCAGCCGTTGCACGAGCAGAAGGTGGTGACGGAAGTGAAGGTGGTCTTGAACTGGTTTGAGGAATTGAAGCGTCGGGTTCCCGTCGCGAGCTCCAAGAACTAAGGGGACAGAGACATGACCCCCTCGCATGAACGGGGCACCCGAGGGGGTCAGCCTGTTGCATGTTGCTTTGGCTCTACGGCCACTTCGGCAAAAATCCTGGTCCACTTCTGATCACCCATAAATTGGGCGGCCTCGCCCGGTTTGTCCACGGACCGCGCCCCGCCTGCCTCTCGGCTGGCGAGTGGCTGGCCGAGTTGCAGATTAGAGATTCGAGCGCCGGCTGGGTCCGCTACGTTGTGCGGTTCCATGTCACCGCCCGTCAACCGAGCG
>SXSC01000274.1 GCA_005792355.1 Opitutaceae bacterium | reverse complement strand
CGGAGCGTCGGCATCCTCCGTCAATAATGTGGAGTCACCCCGCCAAGGGCTCGCCGTTCAGAGCCAACGACGGCCGCTCCACTCCACATTATTGACCACTTCACATTAAATCCCTAATGTGGAGCTCCACATTAAGGATCGAAGTGGATCGATATCAGAATACACTCTCTGCGAAAGGCGGCACGATGTCCACGCGACGAACCAAGGATTTTCCCGCAGATTCAGGATTCCATCGAAGAGAATCTGCGGAATCCTGAATCTGCGGGAATCATCTTCATGAAATTTACGGGCCAAACCCCTCCCGGTTCCGATCCCCCTGAAAATCCAGTTTCCGGTCGCTGACGTCCGCGACCGCTCAACCCGACTTTACGCACGCGTCGAGCTCCAGCTCGAACAGCAAATCTTCGCGGCAGATGTCGCAGTGCACGAAAACCACCGGCAGGTGCCGCAACTGCCGCGCATCGCACCAGCGCTCAAAATACGGCAGGAAGAGCGGATGCTGGAAGTAGGCGATCCCGCGCGTCACATCGTGGAAATTCATGCCGCGCGACTGCAGGATGGCCGCCACCACCTCCATCGTGAGATCAACCTGCTTCTTCGGGTTGCCGATCCACGCCGTCTGGCCGTCGGGGTGAATGCTGGCGGTCCCCGAGATCAACACCCGCCGCCAGCCGCCGGAATCGATTTCCATCGCGCGACTGAAGGAGCTGCCGTACGTGGGCGCCGGACACTGCAGCGGAGAACCAAGCTCGAAGGCGCGCCCGATGCCCTCGATCGGCCGCATCGCCCAGGCGGCCACGGCGAGGGCCGCTCCGGCCAGATTCTTCGCCGCCACTCCCGTGCTCGCCGGCACCGATCCCGTCCGCCATTTCACGTTGGCGTAGTGCTCGGACCGCACGCGGTTGAAATCGCTGTACCAGGCCAGAATATCGTCGTTGTAGAACCAGGTCCGCACCACATCGCCCAACTCGAAGCCGGCGAGATCGAGCGCGCATTCGAGGTTGCCAAACATCTGTTGCACTTGGGCTGGCGCGCGTAACGCCACTGAATTCGGGCCAAAGCCCCCGAGGAGACAGTGCCGCGCGCCCCCATCCTCAAACACCGATGCCACCACGCGGTTGCCGAGGCGCACCCGCGTCACCGGCCAGCCACTCGCCGCAAACACCTGCACGCCCGCCAACGCCGCACCGTCGCAGCTGGCTCCTTCCACCCACGTGAGCGGCCAGCCGGTGGCGCCCAGCGCCTCGGTCATCGCGCGCTCGATCTCGTCGCGCGCCGCAATTGCACCATAAAGCATCACGCTCAACACCTCGGCTTCCTCCTCCTCGAGTTGCTCGGCCACGCGGTGAAACACCGCCGAGAGCGGCTCCCCTCCCTGCGGCCGCTCCGAGATCACAAACTGGGGCGACCGCTTCGTCGCACGCGTCATGAGGAAGCCTGAATCGGAATGCGCCCGGCCCGTTCCGGACACTTCCAGTCCCATGGGGTTTGAAGTCATAATCACGCAGACGAACGGTGGCGCACCGCGTTACGCATTCTTCCGCGGCGGTGCGCATATCACCTACCGCACTGCACCGCATAAGCGCGCGTTCAATGCCGGTCCCGTCGGTAGCGCCGCCAGCACCGCATCGTCACTGCCTGGTGACGCGCGTCCCCGCGCGTCGCAACGGTTCGGGTATTCGACCATGTCCTCCCACGCCATCCACCCTCACCCCGGCGGCTCCACGTCGGAGCGGCTTCCGTTCTGGTGGTTTTGGGCCATCCTCATCGCCGGCACGGCGTGGACGGAGGACTCCCGCGCAGCCGCCACGCCGTCTCCCTCCGCCCCGCTCGCCGCCAATCCCTTCGAACGTTCCCGGCCAGCCCAACCGCAAAACGCCATCGACCACGCGGTGTTTGCCCGCCTCGGGCAACTCGGCATCGACCCCGCGCTACCGTGCACCGACGTCGTGTTTGTGCGCCGCGTTTTTCTCGACGTCATCGGCACGCTCCCCACTCCCGCTGAGACCCGGCAATTTCTCCAGGACCGCCGTTCGGACAAGCGGACCGCGCTCATCGATCAACTGCTCGGCCGCGACGAGTTCGCCGACTACTGGACGATGAAGTGGAGCGATCTGCTGCGGGTGAAGGCCGAGTTTCCGATCAACCTCTGGCCCAACGCGGCCCAGGCGTATCATCGCTGGATTCACACGGCGATGCGCGACAACCTGCCCTACGACCAGTTCGCCCGCACGCTCCTGACGGCCAACGGCAGCAATTTCCGCGCGGGCCCGGTCAATTTCTACCGGGCCATGCAGGCCCGGGACCCCGACGCCATCGGCCGGACCGTGGCGCTGACGTTCATGGGCGTTCGCGCCGAGAAATGGCCGGCCCGCCAACGCGAGCAGATGGCCGTGTTTTTCTCCCGGATCGGTTACAAGGGGACGGCGGAGTGGAAGGAGGAGATCGTTTTTTTCAATCCCGAGCAGCCCCTCAAGGCCGCCGAAGGGCGCGGCGTGTTGCCCGACGGCACCGCTGGCACGCTGGCGCCGGAGCGGGATCCCCGCGAGGCCTTCGCCGACTGGCTGATCACCCCGCACAATCCGTGGTTCACCCGCGCAATTGCGAACCGCGCGTGGTCCTGGTTTTTCGGCCGGGGCGTCGTCCACGAGCCCGATGACCTGCGACCGGACAATCCGCCCGCCAACCCGGAACTGCTCACCGTGCTCGCGCAGGAACTGGTCGCCGCGCGGTACGATCTCAAGCGCCTCTTCCGGGCGATTCTCACCTCCGCCACCTATCAGCTCTCCTCGATCGCCCGCAGCGATCTTCCGGCGGCCGAGGCCAACTTCGCGTTCTACCCGCTCCGCCGGCTCAACGCCGAGGTGCTGATCGACGCGCTCAACCAGATCAGCGGCACGACGGAAAAGTACACCAGCGCCATCCCCGAGCCGTTCACCGTCCTCCCCGAGGACCAGCGCTCGATCGCGCTGCCCGACGGCAGCATCAGCAGTTCCTTTCTCGAGACCTTCGGTCGCCCGGGTCGCGACACCGGGCTGGAAGCGGAACGCAATAATCGCGTGACCGCGTCGCAGCGCCTGCACCTGCTCAACTCCACCCACGTGCGCCGCAAGATTGAACAGGGTCCGAAAATCCAGGCTCTCCTCCGATCCCGCGGCGGCGCCGGCGAGGTCATCGACGGCCTCTATTACACCATCCTTTCACGGCCGCCCACCGACCAGGAGCGCCAGGTGGTCGTCGACCACACCAAGACGGCCGGGATGGACGCCCGCACCGCCGCGCAGGATCTCGCGTGGGCCCTCGTGAACAGCGCCGAGTTTTTGTACCATCACTGAATCATCACCCTTTCAAACACCGCCGAACATGAATCTCCATCACAGCGTCGATCCCCGCCTCTGGAATCTCGCGTCGGAACTCCGCCTGTTTGCCCTCGACGGGCCGCCCGTCACCCGCCGCCGCGCCATCCGCGCCGGCCTGCTCGGCGGAGCGGGCGCGTGGCTCGGCAGCTCCCTCCTCGCCCGGGCCGCCACCGCGGCCCCGGCGCCAAAGCCCAAGGCCAAATCGGTGATTCAGATCTGGCTCTGGGGCGGCCCCTGCCACCTCGACACCTTCGACCCCAAGCCGGCCGCCGGCACCGACTACACCGGATCGCTCAACGGCGTGCTCTCGACCAATGTCGCCGGCATCCAGATCGGCGAACTCTTCCCGCTGCTCGCCAAACAGGCCGACAAGTACGCCCTCATCCGCAGCATGACCCACGGCAGCAACGCGCACGAGACCGCGGCCTACACCGTGCAGACCGGCCGGGCCTCGGGCGGACGCGACGTGTTCCCGGGCGTCGGCGCGGTCGTCTCGCTCTTCAAGGGCTACGAGGCCGGCTACCAGGGCCTGCTGCCGCCCTACATCGTGCTCACGGAGTTGCAGGGCCGTTTTTCCGAATCCGGTTTCCTCGGCCCCCGCTACAAGCCCTTCGCCACCGGCGGCGATCCGGGCTCGGCCCGCTTTGTCGTCGAGGGCGTCGTCGCCCCCGGCATCAGCGACGAACGCCAGCGCGCCCGCCGCGAACTCCTCCACCAGCTCAACACCCTCGAACGCGCCACGACCCGCGGCGACCCGCGGCTCGCCGCCTTCGGCCAGTGCGAGCAGGACGCCTACGAGATGATCCTCGGCGACGCCGGCAAGGTCTTCGACCTCGCGCAGGAAAAGGACGACGCCCGCGAGCGCTACGGTCGCAACCCCTTTGGCCAGTCGTGCCTCATGGCGCGGCGGCTGGTGGAACGCGGCGTCCCGTATGTGACGATCAACTACAAGGGATGGGACACCCACAAGCAGCACTTCCAGATCATGCGGCGCAAACTGCCCGAGCTCGATCGCGGCGTCGCCACGCTGCTGGAGGACCTCAAGGCGCGGGGGCTGCTCGACACCACCATCGTGTGGGTCGGCGGCGAATTTGGCCGCACCCCCAGGGTGCAGTGGGAGGCGCCGTGGAACGGCGGCCGCGGCCACTTCGGCCGGGTGTTCTCCGCGCTGGTCGCCGGTGGCGGCTTCAAGGGCGGCCAGGTGGTCGGCGCCTCGGACGCCCGCGGGGAAGACGTCCAGGACCGCCCGGTCCATCCGAGTGATCTCATCGGCACCATGTACGACCTCCTCGGCATCGACCCGGAGGCGAAACTGCCGCATCCGGAAGGCATCGAAGTGCGCGCGATCCCGACGGTCGCGGCCGACGTGAAGAGCGGCGGGCGGTTGCACGAGATCACCTAGGCGGATCGCGCGATGAATCCGCTCCCGCGCAATCCCCTCGCGAAACCAGTCGTCCGTCGTCCGGTTTCGACTGGAGGAGCGGCTTTACGCCGCGAGGGAATTTCATGGAACCTGAGTCGCGGCATGAAGCCGCTCCTGCAACCAGCCACGGGACTTCTGCTCCTGGCGCTCGCCCTGCCCGCCTTCGCCCAGACGGCCGGCCAGCGCCTGACCCCCACGATTGGCTACGTCTACCCGGCCGGCGGTCAGCGCGGCACCGAGGTGGTCGTCTGTGTCGGCGGCGAGAAACTTACCGGCGCGACCGCCGTGCACCTCTCGCTTCCCGGCGCGTTGGCGAAGGTGACGGGTTATGATCGCCCGGCTTCGCAAAAGGAGATCAACGACGCCCGCGAAAAAGTGCAGCAATTGCAGGAAAAACGCACCGCCTCCCGTGCCACCGCGAAGGACCAGGCCCCCGGCGCCGCCACCCCGGCGTGGACCCCCGAGGACGACAAGGTGCTCGCGGATGCCCGCGCGCTGTTGGCCAGACGGCCCGCCCGGCTGACCAACCCCGCGATCGCCGAAACGGTGACGCTGCGAGTGACCATCCCCAAAAATGCCAGGTCCGGCGACCACGAACTGCGGATCCAGACCTCCACGGGCCTGTCGAATCCCCTCGTTTTCCAAGTCAGCGATCTCCCAGAGTCCACGGACCTCGTGGTGATCGGATCCGACAATCCGCCCCCGTCGGCGGCGGCCCGCGAAGCGGGCCTGCGCAACGTCGCGAAAAAGACCGCCCGGGAAGTGAAGCTCCCGACGGTCGTCAACGGGCAGATCCTGCCGGGCGAGGTCGATCGCATTCGTTTTGCCGCCCAGAAGGGCCAGCGGCTTGTGCTCGCGGTCAGCGCCCGGGTCTTGATTCCGTATCTCGCCGACGCCGTGCCGGGCTGGTTCCAGGCGACGCTCGCCCTCTACGATCCCCAGGGCCGCGAAGTCGGCTATGAGGACGACTATCGTTTCAGCCCGGATCCGCTCCTCGCGTACACCATCCCCGCCGACGGCGACTACACCGTCGAAATCAAGGACTCGATCTACCGCGGCCGGGAGGACTTCGTCTACCGCATCGCGCTTGGCGAACTGCCGTATCTTACCGGGATCTTCCCGCTCGGCAGCGCGCCGCAACCGCAGACGACGTTCGATCTCGCCGGCTGGAACCTGCCCTCGGAAAAACTCACGATTCCCGCCGACAATCGCAACGCCGGCACCTTTTTGCTCGCGGTGCGCAACCAGGGACAGCTGTCAAACTCGGTGAAATTCGCGATCGACGGTCCGGCGGAAACGATGGAGACCACGCAACCCCACCAGAGCCGCGCCGAGGCCCAGCCGATCACGCTGCCCGCGATCGTGAACGGCCGGATCCAGCGGACAGACGACAACGATTTTTACGGCTTCGAGGGCAAAGCCGGCCTCGAAATTGTCGCCGAGGTCTTTGCCCGCCGGCTCCACTCGCCGCTCGATTCGGTGCTCGAGCTCACCGACGCCGACGGCAGGCGTCTGGCGTTTAACGACGACTCCGACGACAAGGCCTCCGGCCTTATCACGCACCATGCCGACTCACGCCTGGCGGTGAAGCTTCCGATCGACGGACGCTACTTTCTGCGGGTGGCCGACGCGCAGCACCGCGGCGGCACGGAGTATTCCTATCGCATCCGCGTCGGCCCGCCACAGCCGGATTTCGAACTGCGCGTGGTGCCGTCAACCCTCAACGCGCGCGCCGGGGCCAGCGTGCCGGTGACCGTGTATGCGCTGCGCCATGACGGCTTCGACGGCGAAATCCTGCTCGGCTTGAAAGATGCCCCGCGCGGCTTTTTCCTCAACGGGGCGCGGATTCCGCCGGGCGTGGAAAAGATTCAACTCACCCTGACCACGCCACCGACCCCCTTCGATCAACCGCTCGATCTGCGCCTCATCGGCCAGGGGAAACTGGGCGACCGCGCGATCGTCCATGCGGCCCTGCCCGCCGACGACATGATGCAGGCGTTCCTGTACCGGCATCTGGTCACCGCGAAGGATTTCAAAGTCTGCGTGACCGGCCGCGGTTCGCCGACCCGGGTGATCGGCACGGCGTCGTTGCACTTGACGGCCGGGGGCGAGGCCCGCCTGCAGATCGCCTCCGTGGTGGCGCGCAACGTGAACAACATCCGCGTTGAGCTCACGGATGCACCCGAGGGCATTTCGGTCAGGCGCACCCGCGCCACCCGCGACGGATTCGAAGTGGTGCTCGCCTGCGATGCGGCGAAAACGAAACCCGGCCTGCAGGGAAATTTGCTGCTCACCGCCTATGGAGAGCGCCCCGCCGCGAAGAAGGCCGGCAAGCAGCCGCAACGCACGCCGCTCGGCGTCGTGCCGGCGATCCCGTTCGAAGTCGTCGCGGCGGCCAAGCCGTCGACGTAGCCCGAAGATTTCTCGATGCGGCAACCGCAACCGAAGGAGGGGCGGTTTCCCAACCGCCCAAATACAGTCGGCCGACGGTCCTTCGGCGGTTGGGCAACCGCCGCTCCCTGCGGACACATCGAGATGCGCAGTATTCACGGGTCAGGTCGATAATCGATCTACGGCCCCGCGCGTCGTGGCCCAGCCTGCCTGCCCATATTGATTATCGACATGACCCCGTCAGCCCCGGCCGGTCCCCTTCGCGCCCCCTCACCCGAGGCCGTAGAGTTGGGCGAGATGATGCCAGGTCTCGGGTGGCGCGCCCGCCGGGGCCGCCGTTGGCCGCACGCGATCGCGGGTGAAATAGCGCAGCCGGATGGTCGCAGCGCGACGATTGGGGAAAGCGGGGATTTTCGCCGTAAGTTCCGCTCGCAACGCACCCGGCGAACGGACCGCGCCCCATTTGCACTCGCCGAGCTCGATGCAGTTGTCGTCGCGCAGACCCACGACATCGACCTGCACGTCTTTGCGCCAGTACTCGCCGACGTTTGCCGTTGCCGTGATTTTTTCCCCAGCATGCAGCAGGGGCAACGCCTCCCGGCACAGCCGCTCGAAGGCTTCGCCGCAAAACGAAGCCCAGCCCGGCCGCACGAGCTCGCGCACGGCACGCTCCGGTCCGAGCATGGGAATCCGGCTGAGATTCGGATAGACGAAACGGAACCAAAACCGCAGCAACGGATCCGCGATTGCATAGCGCGTCTCGCGGGCCGTGGGCGCCGCACCATGCAGGGGATGCCGCCGCCGCACATAACCGAGCTCCATCAGCGTGCTCAGGTAGTAGTGGAGCGCGCGATCGCCCAGGCCGGCGGCCCGCGCAATGCCACTGTTGGTCGTCTCCCCCTGCGCGGCCATCGCCTGCAGGATCGCGTGGTAGTTCGCCACGTCGCGCAGTTCCTCCCGCAGCAAAAACTCCGGTTCGCGGGCCAGCGGTCCGCTCTCGCGAAACAGATTCGCCACCAGGTTCTGCTCGATCGAGCGCGCGCGATCGAAGCACTCGAGATACGCCGGCAGCCCGCCACAGATGAAATACACCTGGGCGTGATCGCCGTGCGACCAGCCGGCATGAAACGCCGCCGCCTCGCGAAATCCGAACGGGCGCAGCAGAATCTGCGCGGTGCGGCGCCCGAACAACGGGCTCTTCTTCCCCAGAACTTCGCGCTCCATGAAACCGAGATACGACCCGCAGAGGATGAGCATGATCCGCCCGGATTTTTGCCAGCGGCGATCCCACGCCTCCTGCAACACGCTCGGCAGCTCCGGGCTGCTCGCGGTCGTCCACTGGAACTCATCGAGCGCCAGCAGCAGCTTGCCCGGGCCCTTCCAGCGCTCTTCCACGAGCTTGAAGGCCTGCGCCCAACTCTCCACCGCCACCTGCGCGAGCAAGGGCTCGCCGAGCGCCGCCGCCGCCAGCGCCATGAACTCCGCCCGCTGCAGTGGCGCCGACGCCTGCTTGCCGACGTGATAGATCGCGGGCTTCGCGTCGGCGAACTCGACGATCAACCGGCTCTTCCCGGTGCGCCGCCGCCCGTAGATCGGAATGAAGGCCGCTTTGGTGGAGCGCCAGGCCTCCGCCAACACGGCAAGTTCGGTGGCGCGACCAAGGAAAGACATGATCGGACACAAGGGCGACCCTGCTACCGATTGTCAAGTCACGACTTGTCAAGTCACGACTTGACAAGTCTTATCAGTGCATTCCGCGGGGCCGCCTTTGAGGCCGTCGCCCCAGCCTGAAGCATTCACCCCTGCATGAGGCCAGGGCCTGCGTCCTCGGGCGGCCCATGGTCGGGCGCTGAAAACGGACTTTCGGCGATCGCGTAGGCCATGGCGGCGAGCTTCGGTCGTTTCCGTCCAATCTGTGCGCTGCTGAATTCGCCGGCCTCTTCCTCGAAAACTACACGAAACCGGACCAGGTCACTCACGGGCCATGCGCGCTTCAAGCGCTTCCGCGGTCAAATAGCGCCCGGCTTAAAATGTCACCGTATTCGTCCAGACGTACATCCGCGGCTGGCCATAGAAGCTGACGCCGAGATTCGCGGGAACGGTGAAGCCGGAGCCGTTGTTGGGCAGCGTGCCGAGCGAGTACTGGTTGAACGCATTCTCGATGTTGACCTGCGTCGCGAAGCCGAGGCGCTTCCCGATTTTCCGGCGATAGGAGACGATGAGGTTGGTCTGAAACGTATCGGGCGAGCCCCACCGCTCGCGACCGCCGCCGGGCGTGTTGTAGTAAAACGTGCGGTTCTTCAGGCCCGTCGCGATCGTGCCGCCGACGCCGAAACCCTTGAGGAAATTGTCGCCGGAGAAGGTGTAGTTGTTGGTCAGCACGACACGGTGTTGCGCATAGCCGACGGTGGTCTCGCCTTTCCGGGCGACGACGGCGGTGCCCTTCGTGCCGTTCGGATCGGACCAGAAATAAGGGATGTCCGCCGTCGCCAAACCGGTGACGCCGGTGAGCGCGGTGCCGTTGGGGCCGACGAAAAACTGGAGCACGCGGCGGAGGTTGCTCGCCGGGAGGCGGCCGTTGTCGTCGACGGGTTGCGCCCAATACGGGCCGGTGCGGTCGTTCATCATCGCCACGGTGAGGGGCGCCCACGTGCCCAGATTCTGAATCGTCGCGGGATCGATCTGGGCATTGAGGCTGGCGATGCGGGCGGTGATGACGGCGGCGTCGGTCGGGACCAAAAAGGGCGTGCCGTTCTGATACGTGACGGCGCCGCCGCGCACGAAGAACTGATCGTTCCAGAGGATCGGATACGTTTTGTTCGTGAGGTTTTGGCCATCGCTGGTGGTGGCGGCGAGGCGCACGCGCCAGTTGGGCCTGGGGCTGGCGGTGAGGATGACTTCGAGTCCCTGGGTCGTGCGGTCGAGATTGATCCATTGGTTCCTGCCGCCGGCGGGGCCGTTGTGCGGGCCGTTGAGGCCGGCGGGGTTGATCAAGTCGCGCACCGCCGCGCCGGCGTTGGTCATCTCGTCCTTGGAGTCGGTGGAGAAATATTGCACCGAGCCCGAGAGGCGGCCGTCGCGGGAGTTGAACTTGAGGCCGACCTCGTGGCCCGTGCCGCTGGAGGTGCGCGGGGCGTTGCCGAGCGGATCGTTCGCGTTCACCAGCGCCGTGTTGTAGGTGCTCGAGAGGTTGTAGTAGGCGCGCAGCCAGTCGCGGATGCCCACATTCACGCCGAGGTTATAGCTGCGGTTGGCCTTGGTGCTCTCGGCCCAGGGTTGCGTGACGGTGGTGGTGATGTTCGGCGTGCGCTTGAAGGTCTCGTTGCCCCGGATCCCGACGAGCGTGATGATGCGATCGCGGAACCAGCCCGTGTTGTTCGACGCGTAATAGCCGGCGACGCGGTTTTGCCAGTTGTGGCCGTCGTTGTTGTTGCCGCTGACGCCCGGGAGGCCGGCGAGTTGCGCGAGGCCGAGGGGATTGTTGGGGCGCACCCACGCGGGGTCGCGCGGGTTGCTGGCCATGCGGACATAGTTCACGCCGTCGACGGTGATGCGGGGCGAAAGCCAGCCGCCGCGCACGAAGGGCTTTTTCACGGGGCTGCTGCCGACCGGCCACCAGACGCGGGGCATCGGGGTGCGGCCGAGGTTGGTGGGAATCGCGGGATTGTAGATGACGTTGAAATTCGCGTCGGCGAGATAGTGGGTGTAGGCGGTCGGGCCGGAGTCGGCCCACTCGATGTCGTAGCCCACGAGCGTCTGGCTCTGGGCCCGCCCCCGGAAAAATTCGCTGGTCAACATGGAGGAGCCGCGCACGGCCCAGCGGCGCGTGGGCTGCTCGGTGTCGCCGTAGGTCCGGCCGTTGGCCCACTCGTTGAGGGGGTTGCCGTTGAGGAGCGGGGCGCTAAGACCGGCGCTGCCGCCGGCGTTGTCGGACGCGTAGTCGTTGTAGAGGACGTTGAATTGCGAGGAGAGCCACTTGCTCCACACCGTCTCGGCGGAGACGGAGAAGACCTTGTTCGTCACATATTCGCTGCCGGCCCAGCCGGCCCAGGAACTGGTGTTGTCGAAGGTGAGCCCGCCGTTGGCGATGGCGCCACGCGGCCAGGGCTGGCCGGTCGCGGGGTTGATCGCGCCGGCGAGATTGTTGTGGAGCATGTAAGTCAGGCCGAACATGTGGCGCGGATCGGTGGCGATGTTGGTGAAGAAGATGTTTTCCTGATTCGTGTTGAGGATGCGTTCATTGATCGTCTGCTGCCCCTGCAGGCGGACGACGGTGCTGAGCGGCCTGAGATTGAACGCGAGCTGTCCGTAGAGGCCCTGCGTCTCATAACCGATGAAGACCCGGCGAAATTTCTGCGAATCGTCGATCCGGCTGAGGCGCACGGCAAAATTGTCCGAGCCCCAGTTGTAGTCGAACTGGGCCTGCTTGGAGCCGTATTGGTCGATGCGCCATTTCGCCTCGCCGTACCGGCGTTTGAAATTGGCCCGCTTCGACACGGTGTTGACGGTGCCGCCCGCGCCGCCCGGGCCATAGAGCAAACCCTGCGGGCCGCGAATCACCTCGGCGCGCTCGACATCGAACGTGCTGGAAATCCCCACCGCGGTGGAGCCGAAATTATTCGCGGCGCCCGTGGCGGAAAACCCGTCGCGGTGAATCGCCCCGCCACTGACACCGCGCACCCCGATGGTCTGGTTGCCAAGGCGATCGCCGGGCTGTTGCGAGAGCGCATCCGAGTCGGGGTTGGACATGACGGTGCCCGCGCCGGCGCCGTAGCCGTTCAACATCTCCTCGACCGAGGTCGCGCTGATGTCGCGCATGAAATCTTCGGTGAAGATGTCCGCTGACACGGGGACTTTGTTGAGGGCGGTGTTGAACTGCGTGATCGAGTTTGAATTCAGCGCGCCGTAGCTGTTGTCGGCGTCGGCCTTCACCTCGAAGGGATTCAGCGTGATCAACGCCTCGGCCTGTTTGGTCGCGGCCGACGGAGCGGCGGGAGCGCTCGCCGCCGGGGGCGGCAGCGTCTGCGCGCCAAGCGTGGCGGCGAGGGAACAACCAAATAGCGCAAGGATCTGCGAATGAAACCGTGTAGTCATGGTGGCGGCGGGGATGGTGAGGGGCCGCACCGGTTTCCGGCGGCGGCGATCGATGCAAAGGCCGGCGGCGGCGAAGTGGCAAGCATGGTTCACGCGCCGGCGCGAAGCCGCGCAGTCTCGGCAAAAAGCCGCAATACTATCGATCCATTCAATCACGTTCGCGACGATTTTGATCGGTCCAACAGTAGCGGCGGTTTCCCAACCGCCGAAGAACCGTCGGCCGACCGGACTTGGGCGGTTGGGAAACCGCCCCTCCTTCGGTTTGCCCTTCGACTCCGCTCCGGGCCTTGAGCCTGCCGAAACGGCGGGCTTGAGCCGCGGTGCGAGAGATCCGGGCAACTTCGCGCGCTTCGCGCCTTCGCGTGAGCCCCCGCCCGTCCGCTTCGCTAAAGCCGCGCGGCCCGCGCCGCGATCAAGCGGCGCGCGACCTTCACCGCGTTCGCAAAACTCCTGGGGCGCGCGACACCCTTGCCCGCGATGCCGAATGCCGTGCCGTGGTCCGGGCTCGTGCGCACATGCGGCAGGCCGAGCGTCACGTTGACCGCCTCGTCGAAATCGATCACCTTGAGCGGCGCGAGGCCCTGGTCGTGATAGAGCGCGATCACCACGTCGAACTCGCCACCCGGCAGCGCGCGGGCGAACAAGGTGTCGCCGGGCTCGCAGCGCGAGAGCCCGGGAAACTCCGCGCGCAGGTGATCGAGCGCCGGATTGAGAAAGTCCCGCTCCTCGTAGCCGAGCAGCCCGCCTTCGCCAGCGTGCGGGTTGAGTCCGCAGACGCCGATGCGCGGCGCGGCGATGCCCTCGGCCCGGCACAGCGTGTCCGCCGCCGCGACGGTGCGATGCAGCAGATGGGGACCAAGCAACCGCGCGACCTCGTGCAGTGCCACGTGCCACGTCGCCAGAACCACGCGCAACCGGCCGCCGCAAAACGCCATCACCGGATCGCCGCCCCAACGCGCGGCGAAGAATTCCGTCTGGCCGGGAAACCGGAAGCCGATGGCGGCGAGTTCCGCCTTGCTCACCGGGCCGGTGACCACGCCGCAGAACTCTCCATCCTTGCAGCCGGCGGCGGCCCGCTCCATCGCGGCCCACGCCACCAACGCACCCTCCCCCGTCGGCCGGCCGGGCGTCGCGGAATATTTCCTGAGCCCGACGTCGATCTTCTCAGCCGCCGTCGCAAACGATTTCAGCCAGGACGCCGGGCCGATCACCGCGATTTCGCGGGCGGCGGCGGGATGCGCCGCCAGCCAGGTCGCGATGATTTCCGGTCCAACCCCGGCCGGATCGCCGCAGGTGAAGGCGAGTTTCTTTGCGGATAATTTTTTCAACGCGGAGGTCGCGGAGAACGCGAAGGCGGGGAAGGTCTTGCCCCCGCGATCTACGCGAGCTCCGCGTTTAGTCGGATGGGTTTTCAGCATCCTTATCCGCCCGGCGAGGCCGGGCGAAGCTGCGGGTGCCACCGGCAAAAAACTCCAGGAAGCGCTTTGACTCAGCCGAAGCGAACACGGTGGACGCCAGCCGCCGCGCGGCGACCTCGCGAACATTGCCCGGTGTATGGTACACGTCGTGAAACGCCGCCTTCAGCTCCGCGATGGCGGCCCGGGAAAAGCCCCGGCGCTTGAGGCCGACCACGTTGAACCCGATCAGATCGTCGCGTTCCGCCACCATCGTAAAGTGCGGCACGTCGCGCGTGATCGCCGCGTGTCCCGCGACCATCACGCTCTCCCCAATCCGGCAAAACTGGTGCACGGCGGCCCCGCCGCCCAGAAAGGTGTGGTCGCCCACCCGCACGTGGCCGGCGAGGAGCGCGGCATTGGCGAGGACCACATTGGCGCCGACCTCGCAATCGTGCCCGGCGTGGCTCCCCGCCATGAAAAAACAATTCTCGCCGACGACGGTCGCCTTCCCCGGGTGAATCGAGCGGTTGATCGTCACCTGCTCGCGCAGAATCGTGCCCGCGCCAATCCGCACCCCGGTCTCGCTCGCGCGATCAAATTTCAAATACTGCGGATCACCGCCGATGACCGCGAAGGGATGCACGACGACGCGATCGCCCAACACACAATGCTTCGTGACCACCGCGTAGGCCATGATCTCGCAACCGGCCCCGAGCTGCGCGCCGGGTTCCACGATGGCGGTGGGATGAATCATGGCGGCGAAGTAACCAGGATCGGCTGACCGGGATCAAGTGTTACGTTCGCGGGGGCCGGACCCTTTTGGCTCTGGCCCCCCGCTATTTCCGCCGTGGCGTCGCCCCGCGGTCAGGCAAAAGATCCAGCTGCGTATCCTTGATCAAATCGTAGTTTTTCAGAAGGCGCATGACCTGCAGGGTGTCGCTCTTGCTGTAGTTCTGGTTGATTTCGATCTTGTCGAGCAGGTCCAGCAGCATCGCGCGAAACGAAATGATCGCGTCGACGCCGCTCGCCTTCAGCAGCTCGACACTCTGGGTGCGAAACGGCTCCGCCGTCGGCAGGCTGGGCAGCACCAGAATCTTCGTGACCTCGCCCGGATCCGCGTCCGCTTCCGGCGCCTCCGCCGGAAACAGCCGCGACACCTCCTTGAGCACGCTCTGCTGCAAAAAACTGAAGATCTCCGGGCTGCTCTTGAGCATGTTGGGCGTAAACACCCCGGTGTGCCAGCCCTTGACCGAGACGATCGCCTTGTGCACGTAGGGCAGCTCGTTCGAAAAGAGGAAGAAGTCCGGCTTGCGCGCCGCGCGCTGCCAGGACGGATTGAGGACGATCAGGTCGATTTCTTCCTCGGCGACCTTGCGCCGCGCCGACACCTGATACTTGCGCGCCTGGCGGACGAGAAAGCCGTTTTGTTCAAAATACTCGCGGACGATGCCTTCGTCGATGGCTGACATGTTCGACAATCCCTTAACCACGAAATACCCGAATCACACGAAAAAAGCACCAACGCAGTTTGCTGCGGTCAAGGATCCCGGAGTTGCCGGTGGACATTTCGCCCGGTGGAACGGCGGTCGCCCAACCGCCGACCCGCGAACGACGCTCATGGGCGCTTGGGCCAGCGAGCCTCCTTCATACCCGGCGGGTTGAGCGGCACCGTCAATCGGGAGCTGCGGCCGGTCGCCGTCACTTTCGTGCATTTCGCATATTTCGTGGTTCCTCAACCAGCCGCCCCCACCTCGCGGAAGCTCTCCTCCACGAGCCGGGGCGCAATCTCCCCCTGCGTCACCGCCTCGCCCAGCTGTCTGAGCACGATGAAACGCAGGCCGCCGGCGCGGACTTTCTTGTCGCGCGTCATGGCCGCGTGCAAGGCAGCCAGGCCCAGCGGCGACCGCAGCCGCCCCGGCAGCCCGTGCGCGACGACGACGCCGTCAACGCGCGCCACGTCGGCCGGGCTGATGTAACCAAGTTTCTGCGACAGGCGCGCCGCGGCACCCAGACCGATCCCGACCGCCTCGCCGTGCAGGTATGCGCCATAGCCGGCGACGTTCTCGATCGCATGGGCGAACGTGTGACCGAGATTGAGCAGGGCCCGTCCGCCGTCGGGCGCGGTTTCGCGCTCGTCCGCCTCGACGAGACGGGCCTTGAGCGCGCAACACCGGCGGATCACGGCGGGGAGATCGGAACTCGTGACGGTCAGAGTCGATTTTTCCAGACGCTCGAAAAGTCCCCGTTCGCCCAGCAAGCCCGCCTTGATCACCTCCGCCATGCCGGCGGCGAACTCCCGCGGCGGCAGCGTCTCCAGCAGGCCGGTCGAAACATACACGCCCCGGGGTTGGTGAAATGCGCCCACGAGATTCTTGCCGGCCACCAGATTGATCCCGGTCTTCCCGCCCACCGCACTGTCAACCATCGCGAGCAGCGTCGTCGGCACCTGGAAAAAATCGATGCCGCGCAACCAGGCCGCAGCCGCGAAACCGCCCAAATCCCCAATCACCCCGCCCCCCACCGCGAACAACGCGCCACCGCGATCAAGTTTGTTTTCCGCCAGAAAATCCAAAATCCGACCAAAAACCGCCAGCGACTTCGACCCTTCCCCCGGTTCAACCGCGAGCACCGGCGCCCCGCCAAACATCGCCCGGAGCCGGACCGCCTGCGCCCCGGCCACGTTGGTGTCGGTCACCACCGCAATCCGCCGGCCCTGGGCCACCAGTTGGTCCACCTCCGCCCGCGTCCCATCCGTCAAATCAGCACCAAACCGAATCGGGTAACTGCGCTCTCCAAGCCTGACATCAAGAGTTTCGGCCATGCCCGTTTAAACGATTCCATCCCGAGGACGTCGAGGAGAAGTTCCGGCCAGCAACGGTGCAGTTCTCGCCACCAGAGTCCACCGGAGCAAACAACTGGGGATCTCTCCAAGACCGAATTTCAATGACTCACTCTCTTCGCACGGCTTGCGATCGTTTCGCCAAATCCTGCGATTCGCACTTCCAAGCTTGTTTTTACGAGATTAGGTCTCAATAGCATTAAAAATGCCAGTTTTCCGACACCCTCACGTTTCGCTCTGCCTCGCCGTCGCGTGCTCCTTTCCCGTAGGCACCCTGGCGAATGCGTCGATGGGGTTGGCGCCGGCCGATTTCACCCCACCGGTCCAACTCCCGACTTACCGGGTCGAGGCCGAGGCGGAATCCGATCACTTTGTGCAAAGCCCGTTTCTGCCCGACGTCCAGGGCGCAAAGATCAACGTCGGCAAGAAAACCACCGTCCTCGATTTCGACAGCCTCCCGCGCATCAATGGCAACAACTACCGCCAGGCCCTCGCGCATGCCCCCGGGCTCGTGTTGAGCGAGGAAACGTCGCCGCTCGTCAGCATCGGTTACCGCGGACTCGAGCCGCACCGGGCGCAGTTTACGCAGGTCCTGAAGGACGGCATCCCGATTCACGCCGACCAGTTCGGGTATCCGGAGGCTTACTACACACCGCCGCTCGACACCGTCGACCGTCTCGAGTTCGTCCGCGGTGGCGCCGCGCTCCTCTACGGGCCGCAACCCGGCGGCGCCCTGAATTATGTCACCCACCGCCCGCGCACCGACCGGTCGTTCTCCGGCTCAACCCTCCACACGGCCGGCACGGACCACGCCTATTCCACCTTCAGCCAGGTCGACGGCACCGTCGGTCGCGTCGGATACTATGGCTATTACAACCACCGCGAATCGGACGGCATCCGCTCGGCGAACAGCGACTACTCGCTCGACGCGTGGCTCGGTCGCGTGGCGATCGACGCCAACACCGCTTCGCGGTGGCTACTCACGCTCGAGACCTACGAGGAGGAGCACGGCGAGCCCGGCGGCCTGACGTTCGCCACCGGAGCCAACACGGTGAACTACCTCGCCGACCGCCGCGCGCCCTCGCGTCGTTTGGATCGCTTCAAGCTCGATCGCCAGGCGGCCTCGCTGATTTGGGAACGCGACTTCACGGCCGGGACCTTCGCCTGGCGCACCTGGGCGGTCGACTACACCCGCGCCTCGCGCCGACAAAACGGAGGCGGGTTCGGCACGCGGCCGACCGGCCCGGGTGCCCTCACCAACACCATCGAGCGGCAGCAATTCAGCACCTACGGTACGGAGGCCCGCGGGCGCTACGACTGGGGTTCACGCCAGCAGCATATTCTCAGCGCCGGCGCCCAGCTTTACCGCAGCACGTCGCCGCGCACCGACCGCCGCGGGGCGACGCCCGACGCCAATTCCGGTGCGATGCAGACCCGGTCGCAGCGCGAGGTTTCCTACGCGCCACTCTACCTCGAAAACATCTTCCGCACCGGCGCGCTCGCAATCACGCCGGGTGTCCGTCTCGAACACGTCCGCCAGGATGTGCGGGAACTCGAAAACGTCGCCAAGACTGCCGCCGGCACACCGCTCGGCCGGCGGAATGACACCCGAAACGTCCCGCTCGTCGGTCTTGCCCTCGCGTACGATCTTCGACCGAAGACGCAGCTCTACGCCAACGCCTCCCAGAGTTTCCGTCCCGTGGTCTTCGCCCAGGCCGTCCCCAACGGCGCAACCAACGTCGTCAACTCTGACCTCGCCGAGAGCCGTGCGGTGCAGTTTGAATTTGGATACCGCACGCAGTCCGCCTCCGGCCTCGTGCTCGACGCGAGCGTGTTCCACCTCGAATTCGCCGACCAAATCGGCATGATCGCGCTGCCCGGCGGCCGCTCCAGTGTGGGCAATGTCGGGCGGGCCGTGCACCGGGGCGTCGAAGCAGCGGTGCAATATAATGCGCTTCACCTCCTCGCCCCCGGTAGCCGTGCCGCGCTCAATCTCTACGCGAACGCGTTGCTCCTCGACGCCCAATTCAAACAGGGCGCCTTCGCCGGTCTTACCCCGCAATACGCTCCGCGCCACTTGGTGCGCACCGGCCTCGTTTTCCTTCGCGGCTCCGAACTCAAACTCGCCCTCACCGGCACGCTCTCCGCCGCCACGTTCGCCGACGACATCAACACCGCCTCCCGCCGCGTGCCCGCCTACGCGGTGTGGGACCTCACCGCCGAGTGGCGTTTGCCCCGGACCAGCGTTCGCCTCATCGCCGGCGTCAACAACGTCCTCGACGAGGACTACTTTAATCGCGTCCGCAACGATGGCATCGACCCCGCCCCTCGCCGCAACGTCTACCTCGGCGCCGCGTACGAGTTTTGATCGACGGAAGCCGGCCAACGGACGAAGGACGGCGTTTTCAAACCGGGGCCGTACTGCCTTTCTGCCAGAACTACTTGTTTCCGAAATAGGACGTCTGGCAGAAAAGATGCAGCCCTGCTGATGACATTGGCGCCTGGAAAATTCACGGCCGTGGTCAGGGGCGTAGGGAATACGACCGGCGTCGCCTTGATCGAGGCCTACGACGCCAACGTCGATTGAATCGTGTCCGCCGCAGCTATTCTTCGTGTCGTTTTCGAATACTGATGCCCCTACGTCTACTTTAAGTCTCCCAATGTCTCGGCAATACAGAAACTACGGAGAAAGCCTAGATCAGTAGGGGCTAATGGCTAGGGCCAACAAATGGATGGCAATTTGCCCGCTTTTGCCCACTGTTTGCAATCTGCATTTTGGTGTCCCAATGCCCCGCCTTCCCAAATCCACCTTTTGTGTACCTGCCTTGGTGCTTTTTTTGGCACTGGGTTCAGTCGTGCACGCAGCTGCACCCATCAAAGAAGTTAAGGATAATGGAGGAAACGCATCGAACGGAGCTTGGTCAGCAGAATTCATGGGCGCATTCCGGTTCGGGCAAATGGCCAAGGTTATGATATAGGGCCACCTCCATTGCCCTATAGGTTCGGAAACCATATGAGCGTCTGGTCACCACTCGGACTTTATTGTTCAAGCCT
>SXSC01000273.1 GCA_005792355.1 Opitutaceae bacterium | reverse complement strand
GGCGGCGACATCCGTGTTTTTCGTGCCGCTGAAACGCACGCGGTTGATCGCATCCTCCAGCAGCGAGTCGAAGGTGGTGCTGACGTAGAGGTCGAAGTCCGTGATCTCGGCCAGCTTCAGCAGGGCGGGCGAAGGGGCGAAGGTCGCCTCCCGCATGATCGTCCGGATGCGCGTGTAGAGATCCTCGCGCCGGCCGCGGTTCGCGAGGTGGCGCACGATCACGTCGTTGAGGGTGAGGGTTCCGTTCTGGGCCGCCGCGGAGATATTCAGTCGCGCCGCGAGGGCGCGGGCGAGCCACGTGTAGAGATTTTCCGGACCGGCGTCGGTCTGGACCGTTACGAGTTCGGGGCCGACGATCGGGATGACGCGCTTTTCCTCGATGTAATTGAGCAAATCCTCCCACGCGTCGTCGTCGAACACAGCCACGGCGGAGGCGGGGGATTCGGCGGTGAGGGGCGGCATCGGGGCGGAGTGGGACAGGAAGGAGGCTGGGGCAGAACGTTCAACGCTCAACGCTCAACCTTCAACGTTCAAAATCAAATTTTGGCCGTGACAGGAAGAAACAGCGTGCGCGCGGACGGAAGACGAGGTTTCGATGGGCCACGCTCCCATTTCAACAGTTGCCGCCGCACCCGCGCCCTGCTACCTCTCGCCTCGCGTTTTCCTGACTCAGTTGCCCAGCCGCTCTGCGTCACTCCATTGAGTCGTGAAAACACCTCATCGCACCATCTTGCGCCCGGTCGTCGCGCACACCGCCGCGTATTCGTCCACCGCGCCGCTCCTCCACGCCATGCTCCACTTGATTCGTCACACCGTTGCTTCTTGCCTCTGCGCGGCCTTGCTGGCGAACGCCGCCGGCGCGCCGGATTGGATTCGCCCGAGCCCGGACGGCCGGCACTTCGTGGCCGCGGTCTCGGGCGCGCGCTTCACGCCGTGGGGCTTCAACTACGACCACGACGCGGCCGGCCGGCTGCTGGAGGATTACTGGACCACTGAATGGCCCACGGTCGTCGCGGATTTCCAGGAGATGAAGGCCCTCGGCGCCAACGTCGTCCGGATTCATCTGCAGTTGGGAAAATTCATGCAGGCGCCGCGCGAACCCAACGCGGAGGCCCTCGCCCAACTGCGTCGGCTCGTGCGGCTGGCCGAGGATACGGGACTTCACCTCGATCTCACCGGCCTTGGCTGCTACCACCAGCAGGACGTGCCGGCGTGGTTTGTCGCCATGGGCGAAGCGCAGCGCTGGGAGGTCCAGGCGGCATTCTGGGCGGCGATCGCGCAGACGTGTGCCGCGAGCCCCGCCGTCTTCTGCTATGATCTGATCAACGAGCCCCTGCTGCCCGGGGCCCGAAAAGCGGAGACCCAATGGCTCGCCGGCGAACTCGGCGGCAAATTCTTCATGCAACGCCTCGCGCTCGATCTCGCCGGCCGCACGCCCGCCATGGTGGCGCGCGCCTGGGTCGAGAAGATGACGAAAGCCATCCGCGCGCACGATGCCCGCCATATGATCACGCTCGGGGAAGTCCCGTGGAACCTGGCCTTCCCGGGCGCTAAGCCGCTCTTCTCGTCCCCCGAGGTGGGCGGCACGCTGGATTTTGTCAGCGTGCACTTCTATCCGCAGGCCGGCGAGGTGGACAAGGCGCTCGCCGCCCTCGCCGCGTTCGAACTCGGCAAGCCGCTCGTCGTCGAGGAGATGTTTCCGCTGCGTTGCAGCCTGGAGGAGCTTGGTGCCTTTGTGGACGGCTCCCGCGCCATCGCCGATGGCTGGATCGGCTTCTACTGGGGCCAGACCATCGACGACTACGCACGCGCCCAGCCCAGCATGGCCGGCGCGATCACGCGTGCGTGGCTTGAGTTCTTCCGCGCGAAGACTCCGGAGATTCTTAACGCGACGCCGCGCCGTCCGTAACCCGACCGTTTCACTCGTCCGCCGCGGTCTGCCCGCACGGGCCTTGCTCCGGCGCATGCTCCCGACAAGTCTCGTACGAACCGGAGTGATAGCTGGCTGTGGGAGGGGCTTTTCGCCCCAACGAGTTCGGACATGCCGGAATCGGGGCGTAAAGCCCCTCCCACATTCAAACAGACCGACAGATGCACGCGAACTCCGGGGGCGCGATTGATTTCAATCCTTGAGCGCTGCGCGTTAAACGTTGAGCGTTCAACCTTTCCCGTCAGTTTCTTCCTCCCGCACTCATGCCGCCCGCCGCCAACGCATTGCCAGCTGTCGTTTCCGCCGTCACTGACTTCGACGACAACGCCTGGGAGGACCTGCTCAATTACATCGAGGAGAAACAGGTCATACCCATCATCGGCCCCGAACTCGTCATGGTCCAGACCGAGGCGGGAATGGAAAACCACTACAGCTGGGTCGCACGTTCGCTCGCCGGACGGCTCGGACTCGATCCCGCGACCTTGCCGGCCAAACCCACGCTCGACGACGTCGTCACGCGCCACCTCGGCAATCACGGACGCCGCGAGGATCTCTACACGCGCATCCGCTCCATCATGCGCGAGGCGACTTTCGCGCCGCCGCCGGCGCTGATGAAACTCGCGGAAATCACCGACTTCACCCTCTACATCTCGACGACGTTCGACTCACTGCTGGAAGACGCGATCAACGCGGTCCGTTTCGGCGGGGCGCGCAGCACCGACGTCGCGGCCTACGCGCCGAACAAACTCGTCGATCTGCCGGTCGATCGCGAACTGCTGGAGCGCCCCTTCGTTTATCACCTGCTCGGACGGCTCAGCGCGTCGCCCACGTATGTGATCTCCGATGAAGACGTGCTGGAATTTGTCTGCGTGCTGCAGAGCCGGAATTACGCGCCGGAGAAATTGTTTGGTGAACTGGAACACTGCCACCTGTTGCTGCTCGGCGGCGGGTTTTCCGACTGGCTGACGCGTCTCTTTCTGCGGCTCGCGAAACGCCGCCGCCTCTCGGAGCCGCGCGACGTCGGCGAGACGCTCGCGGATCTGCGCGCGCCGCAGCAGCCGGACCTGGTGTTTTTCCTCCAGCAGGTGAGCAGCCGCACCCGGCTCTTCGCCGGCGGCGCGGAGAGTTTCGTCGACGAATTGCACCGCCGCTGGATGGCGCGGAACAAACCGGCCGCGCCGGCGGCGTCCACCGGCGGGCCCGCCCGGATCGCCCCACCCACCCGGGAGATGGCCGACCAAGCTGTGTTCATCAGCTATGCCCGGGAGGATCTCGCCGCCGTGCAGCAGTTGAAAGCCGGACTCGACGCCGCCGGGATCAACGCGTGGTTCGACCTGGACCGGCTGGAAAGCGGCGACGACTTCGCGCGTAAAATCCGCGGCAACGTCGCGCGCTGCAGTTATTTCATCCCGGTGATTTCCGCCACGACGCAGCGCCGGGTCGAGGGCTGGTTCCGCCGCGAATGGAACTGGGCCGTCGACCGCACCGAGGGCATGGCCGCCGGGGCGCGTTTCATTCTCCCCGTATGCATCGACGACACTCCGGAAAAAGGCGCGATCGTGCCGGAGCAGTTTTTGAAAACCCATTGGACGCGGCTGCCGGGTGGAGTGGTGACGCCGGAGGTCGCCGTGAAGCTCAGGGAACTGGTGGGGAGCAAAAGCCCCTGAATACTTCACCACCGATTTAACCGAAATAAAAAATACCCCTGAATTTTGGGGAACGCTAATCCGCGCTAATCTCCGCTAATCTGAATTAGCGATTATTAGCGTAGACTAGCGTTCCGCCTTCTCCTTCCTCCCGGTGAATCTTTCTGCCCCAATTTCCTCCTCCTCCATCGACCGCGACAATCCCTGGCCGGGCCTCGCGACCTTCACGGAGGAACAGGCCGGCCAGTTCCACGGGCGCGACACGGAGATCCGCGATCTCACGAAGCGCACCGAGCGCAATGCCCTCACCGTCCTGTTCGGCCAGTCGGGCCTCGGCAAATCCTCCCTCCTCCAGGCCGGCGTCTTCCCGCGGCTCCGAGCGAACAATTACTGGCCGATCTACTTGCGCCTCGACCACGGCCCCGGCGCACCGACACCCACCGAACAAATCAAGGCGGTTGTCCAGGCCGACACCGTCCGCACCGGCACGTGGACCAAATCCGGCTGCGCCCGGCCGGGCGAGACCCTCTGGGAATATTTTCACCACCGCGACGACCGGCTCGTCTCCGCCAACGGCCGCACCATCGTGCCGGTGCTCGTCTTCGATCAATTCGAGGAACTCTTCACTCTCGGCGAGGGCGGCGGCGCGGAGCGGACCCGCGCCGTGACGTTCATGAGCGAATTGGCGGAGCTGGTGGAAAACCGCCCGTCGGAGCAACTCGTCGCCCGCCTCGAGGAGTCGTCAGCCGACATGGAGCTGTTCGATTTTTCGCGCACCGACTATCGCGTGGTCATCACGTTGCGCGAGGATTACCTCCCGCATCTCGAAAGCCTGAAGACGACCATGCCCGCGCTGATGGAAAACCGGCTGCGACTCGCGCGCATGACCGGCAAGCAGGCGCTCGAGGCCGTCGTCAAACCCGGCGGCAGTCTCGTCACCGAAGACGTCGCCCGCGCCATCGTCGAGTTCGTCGCGGGAGCGCGTGGCGGGTCCGTCGAACGTCTGGCCGAACTCGATGTTGAACCGCCCCTCCTGAGCGTAATCTGCCGCGAGCTCAACGAGCGCCGCCGCTCGCTCGGGCAGGCGCAGATCACCGCGGACCTCGTCTCCGGCAATCGTCGCGAGATTCTCACCAATTTTTACGAGCGCTGCGTGGCCGATCTGCCCGAGGGCATGCGAACGTTCGTCGAGGATCGCCTGCTCACCAAGTCCGGCTTCCGCGACAATCTTGCACTCGAGTCCGCGCTCGAGGAACCGGGTGTCACCCCACCGCTGATCGACACCCTCGTTTCGCGCCGTCTCCTGCGCCTTGAGGATCGCGCGGGCATCAAGCGCGTCGAGCTCACCCACGACGTGCTGGCGGACGTCGTACGCGCGAGCCGCGATGCGCGGCAGCAGCGCCACGCCGTCGAGGAGGCTGCAAAGAAGGATCGTTTGGCGCTCGAGACCGCGAGCCGACAAGCCCGGCGGCAACGGTTCGCGATCGCCGGACTGGCGACGCTTGTCGTGGCGTTGGGTATCGGCGCCGTCTTTGCCGTCCGCGCCCAACGGCACGCCACCGATCAGGCCGCCCGGGTGGATCTGGCGACCGGCTCGCGCCTGCTCGACGAGGGCAATGTCGGCGACGGCCTCGCCCATCTGGTGAATGCCGCCCGGCGCGACCCGCATTCCGACGTCGCCGCGACGCGGATCCTCACGGCCCTCGCCTCGCACACGTTTTCGCTGCCCGTCGGCGCCGCGCTAAAGCTGCCCGGCGCGGTGGATGAGATCCGCTTCCTCGCCGGCGGCCGCTCCGCCCTGGCCAAGGGTGACGACGGCCGCATCCGCCTCATCGATGTGGTGGAATGGAAGGTGGTGCGCGAATACCAGTTCGACGCCAAAGTTCATCCGACCGGACTCCGCATCGCCGACAAGAATCCCGATCTGTTCGCCGTCGCTTTGATGAACGGCACCCTTGTGGTCTGCGACACCGCCACGGGAAAACCGCGCTGCGCCCCAATCGTCCCTCCGGCCCGCCAGGAAGAACTTGCCCGTCAACAACGAGAACAGAAGCGCCCGTGGCGGCCCGATTTTTCCCTCAGCCCCGACGGGCGCTGGTTGCGCACCCTCAACACCTCGTGGTCCCTTTTCGACACGGCCACCGGGGCGGAGCGGGCCTTCAGCGACCAGTATCACACCACGACTCATGACAACAACCCGGTACAGACTGCCTTCAGTCCCGATAGCAGTCGATTCGTGACCCACGGCGCGAGATTTCGATCAATTGCCTCACCCTCACGAGGAGGCTTCAGCTCGGACGAACACCGGCTCGAGCTACGGACGGTTTCTGACGGCACGGTCGTGACCACGCTTCCCCTGAGCCTTGGCACCGGCCAAGGGGTCGCCTTTAGCGCGGACGGAAAACGGCTGCTTGTCCTAAGGTATGTGGGTGGTCGAACGCAGACGAGAGATCCCGCGGTCTTCGTCCACGACGCCGAAACGCTCGCTCCGATCGGGCCAGCGATCCCGCGCTCATTGCAACGCGACGACCAGGTCTGGCTCACCCCGGACGGCACCCGCGTGATCATGACCACAAACGATCGCAGCACCCACGTCTATGATGCGACCACCGGGAAGGCCCTTTTTCCGGCCCTGCTGCACGGCGGTCCCGCCCGCTGCATCGGGATCAGCGACGACAGCCGGATCCTCGCGACGGTCTCGGTCGACGGGTATTGCCGGCTGTGGGATTTGCAGACTGGCGCGCTGGCCGCGGAGTCCACCTTCCGGCAGGATCGCTCCAGCCCGGCCGTCCTTTCGCCCGATGGCCGGACGCTGCTGGTCACGACCCCATCTGGCCTGGTATATCGCCTGCAATTGACCCGCGGCCCGGCGGCTCCGCTGGTGCTTCCCCGCCAGCCGGGAGAGCCCTCCCTCGTCAAATTCGCCGCGCAGCCACCCGGTCGGTTGTATTGGTTTGGCACGCAGCGGGCCAAGGTGCTCGAGATTACCTCCGGTCGGTGGATGGCCGACGCCTTTCCTTTACCAAAGCAGAGCGTGAACGAGGTCGGCGGCCGCCACTACATCAGCGGGGGCGCTGCGTTGCAGCCCGGGGTTCCCGTGATCTGGCTCTCAGGCTCTTTTCGTGCCCGCAACGGGATCTGGATCATGGGCCAGAACGCTGTGGCGCGCGAGGTGGCTTTTACCGAACCGATCTTGGTGAGCACTTCGAGTGTAATCAGCGAAAATGGAAAACTCTTATTGGCGCCGGGTGGAGCGGGTGAGGAGAACAATCGGGGTATTTGGAGTCTGCATACGGGAGTGCGGGTCGGAAAATCCCCCCCCTGGCGCTACGTCCGGCTGAGGGCCGCCTTCAGTCCCGACGATCGGCTGTTGGCTTACGAGGAAACGGAGACCGATGACTTCCCCGGGGGCATCGCGATCCTCGAGATCGGAGCGTCCAAGATTCGCTTGACGATTCCAGCGGATGGGAGGGCGCCGTTCACCGCGCAGCGCTTCAGTCCCGACAGCTCCCGCCTGATTACCGGCAACAGCTGGGGCAACGTGCAGCGGTGGGACGCCGCGACGGGAAAATTGCTGCGGTCAAACCAGGCCCACACCTATTACGTGACCCGCTTCGAAGATTCCCCCGACGGCAGACTCTACGCGAGCATGGCCCGGGATGGCAGCGTGCAGGTGTGGGACAGCACAACGGATGAACCGGTGGGTGGCCCGCTCAAGCACACGGGCGCCGTCTTGCGGGCCGCGTTCAGCGCCGACAACGCGCGACTCTCCACGGCGGGGGCCAACGGCTCCGGGCGGGTGTGGGATGTGCGCTCGGGAATTCCTCTCACCGGCGGCGCGAGTGTCGCCGCAGATACGTCCGCAGAAGGGATCTTCAGTCCGGGCGAGCAATTCGTGATGACCGGAACGGAAAGAGACAGCACCGCCTCGCGCCTGTGGGCCGCGCCACCGTCGGGCCGCGGTCGCGTGACGCCGAAATGGTTGCTGCAACTCGCCACCCTCTGCGCGGGTCGACGGCTGAACGAGGAAGGGAAAATCGTCTCCGCCGTAAACGAGTTCGATCAGCTCGAGGGTCTGCGCCGGGAAATCGCCGCGCTCCCGGCCGGCGATGCCTACGCGGAGTGGGCCCGTTGGTTTCTGTCCGACCGTCCCGATCGCCCCATCGCTCCCGGCTTCACGGTCACGCCGGCCGACGCGAAAAAAATCGCGGACGAATTGAGCGCCCCCGATCCCCTCGTGGAAATGACCGCCCGCGCCGACAAGCTACTGGGAGAGGAAAAGTTCGCCGAATTGGAAACGCTGGAGCGGAAAATGCTGGCTTGGATCATCGAGCGCGACGGGGAGGGCCGCCAGGGACAGGGCACCCAACTTCTTCGACTCGCCGCAACCCTGATGCGCCTCGGCCGATTCGCGGAGGCCGAAACGCAGGCGAGGACGTCTCTCGCCATTCGCGAAAAAATCGATGCCAGCGAAAGGCAGGAGCAGCTCGCCGCGTCCGCCCGGGGCGCTGTCGCCTCCGCGCTCGTCGGGCAAAAGCGCTACGCCGAAGCGGAGCCCCTCCTGCTCTCCGCGCTCGAAGCCATGAAGAAGTTGGAGGACGCTTCTGGTCTCACCGCCTTCGAAGCCAGGTCCAAGCAGGATCACGTGAATTCGCTCATCGAACTCTACGAAGCCACCGGCCGCCCCGAAATGGCCGCGGAGTGGAAACGCTGGCAGCCGAAGACGCCCGTGCCGGATCGGAACCCCCGCCGTCGCGCCGCCCCACCTGCGACCGCGCCGAAGCAGTAGACCGATCTGAAGGGGTCACCGTGTGGGGCCATTTCACTCTAACCCGGACATTTCCCAACGCGTCAACCGCAACCGCAGGAATCAAACCGCTGGTCACAGAGGTCACTGAGGCCCGGCAGGAGGTCACAGAGAATACCACCGGAAAAGAACGCCCGCTCCTCCGCTCTGTGGCCTCTCTTTTCCCTCCGTGATCTCG
>SXSC01000272.1 GCA_005792355.1 Opitutaceae bacterium | reverse complement strand
TGGCGGATTCGAAATCGCCACCCGCCCCGGCAGACCTCGTCGCAAATCCCGCAGCCGAACCAATCGCTCCCGCGTCGTTTCTCCGGCGCGGGGATGAGAAGCTCTCATGTCAGTAACACTCGGATACAAGACACCGATGGATCGCCCCAAAGCGGTTTACGAGTGGGCGGCCACGATCGAGGAGGGCGAAATGAGAAATCAAGTGTTTCTGAAGATTGCCAAGATGATCGCCGTGCAGGATCCGCAGAATGCGTTGAGCTGGGCGTTGCAGTTTCCGGAGGGGCCCGGACGCGAGCAGGCCTTGCACTACGCGGTGTTTCAGTGGGCCACGCGGGATCTCGGGGCGGCGACCAACTGGACGGCGGCGATTCCGGACACGCACCTGCGGACAAGTGGAGAGGTGGCCATCGCGCGTTCCTGGTCGGTGCAGGAGGCCGAGGGCGCCACCACGTGGGCCGCGGGAATTCCGGATCCGCTCGGGCGCACCGCGGCCCTGAAGACGACCCTCCTGAAGTGGGCCAAAGTGAACCCCGCGGCCGCGGCGCAGTGGATTGGGCAGCAGGGAGTGTCGCCGGTGAGCGCGGAGATTTACAGGAGTGTGTCGGGCGGTCTGGCGACGGCGCCGCCGGCCGTGCGGGAGGCGTGGCTGAACAGTACCTCCAATGCCGAATGGCGTTCGACGGGGCGGCAGATTTTCGAGGTCACGCCGGCTGACCCGCACCGCGCCGCCGTTCCTCCGAAAGGTTAGCACACCGGGCGCCTGGTGTTCCGTCAATCGGGATCCGGCCAGAGGCAGAACCGGCGGCCTCCCCGGCCCAGGATCACGCATGCGAGCAGGGTGGTGGCGACATTCTCGGCCAGCTTCGCGCAGATCAGCACTTCGCCGGTGCCGCACCCGCAATCGAAGCGGATGGTGCAAAACGGCATGTGGCCAGCGCGGAAAATCGCCAGTGCCCGCAGAGCGAGCAGGGCGGTGAAGGCCACCAGCATCATGGCAGCCACGAGTGCCGTCCCGCGGGGCCGGATGCCCGCGAGCAGAAGTCCACCGCAGAAGATCTCAAACCACGGCAGGAGCCCGGACACGGCATTGAGCAGAAAGGGCTGCGGGAGGAGATCGAATTGCCGAACCAGCTTCAGAAAGCCGATCGGGTCCATCGCCTTGACCGTCCCAAGATACACAAAGAGGGCGCCAAGCACAATCCGCGCGCCGAGGGCGAGGGATTCACGCAGGAGCGGGCGGGACGGCGTCATGGCGGCGGGCCCCTGCCGTCGGCGCGCGGGTTGGTTTCGATCGGCAAACCATGGCGCTGCCACTCTTCGATGCCACCAGCATAGACGAGGATCTTCGATGCGGGGACGCCGAAATCGAGCAAGTCACCCGCCGCCAATTCGCTGTCCTCGCAGTTGCCGCCGTTGCAATACACGACGATTTGCTCCGCGATCAGGCAGGCGGCCAGCACCCTGGGGGCATGCCGATCGAGGTGGTAGTGGTCCAATTGGATCGCGCCGGGGAGGTGACCGGCGTGAAAGTGCCGGTCATCGCGAGCGTCGATGAAAACGATCCGTCCCTCGGCGAAACGAGGATCGCGATGGAGTTCGACGACGCGGGCGAGGGGCACGACGGCGAGCCCGCGCCGGGCCAGGCGGGTTTCGCCGGCGGGAGGCAGGGCGGCGCGCGACGTGAGCGGTCCGGCCGCAGACTCCGTGTGTAGCGGTGGTCGTGGCGAGGCCACGGGAAAATGGTCGCGACGCAACGGAATGCCCTGAGGATTGAAATGATTGGCGGTCAGTGCGAGCAGCACGCCGATCGCCGCGATGATGCAGGCGTCGGTGAAGGTCCGGCGCAGACGCGCGAAGTTCATCGGTGTGGTGCCGGTGCGAAAGCGGGCGCCACCCGCCCGTCTGTCGGCAATCTTCGACCGGGAGCGAGTTCGGTCGGGGAGGAATCAACGGTTTCCAACGTAAACGATGGGAACTTCAAATGCGGGCAGTTCCGGATGGTTGGTCTTGCCGCTGAACAACATCCTTCCGTTGGTGCGAGCTTCGAAGCCTGCGGGAAACGTCAGCGTGACGGTGAATTGCTTCCGATCGGGCGACGGATTGGTGGAGACGTCGACGCCATCCAGATTCGTCTTGAGCTCGGAAAGGCGCAAGTCGCCGGCCCGATGATTGAGCACCACGATGTACTTCTTCTCGGCGGCGGCGAGTTTGACACTGGTGAGCATTATTTCCGTCGGTGCCACCTGGACTGCCGGAAGCACGGTGGCCACCGCCTGCACGGCCAGTTCCGGCATTTCGGGGTTGGACGACTTCATCGTAATGCGGGCGGTGTGGGTGCCGACGGGGAAAGGCGGCACCGTCGTGACGGTGAGTTCGAACTCCCGCCCGGGCACGACCTCGCGCAATTCCGGCCGAAACAACGGTTGATCGCTCTTGAGATCGGAGATCACGACCTGGCCTTCAACTTGATTGCGAATCGTGACAGTGCGCGAAACCACCTGGTTGAGTTGGGTGAGCGCCGGAAAGACCACCACCGGACTGGCGATTTGAATGGGAGTCCAAATCGTCGCGGCGATCTCGAGCACCGCCATCTGACGGGCGGGGTCGTTGCTCGTGACCGCGATTGTCTTGGTGATGGGGCCGGCGAATTGCGCGGTCTCGAGTTGAATCGGAATGGTTCCGGTGCCACCCGGCTCAATTTTCTTCGTCCATTGCGCGGCGGTGGTGCAACCGCAGGACGGCCTGACGTCGAGAATCTCCAGGGCTGCGCCACCGGAATTACGGACGGCGAAATCGTAGCGCACGGTCTGGCCCTTGCCCACCGAGCCAAAGTCGTGCTTCGAGATCGGAAACTCGATGCGGGGCCCAGGGACGAGGGCGAGCGACGAGACGGCGGTGGTGCCGGGCCCGCCGACGGACGCGGCCGGGACTGGCGGCACGATGACGAGGAAAGCGGCAGCTGCGGCGCCACAGACGGCGAGCATGGCGCGGTTCAAGGGAGGGCGGTGGCGGGCTTCGCAGGGGTACATGGTGGTGGGTCTTGCGTCGCGATTCGTGGAAGCGATCATGCGATCACCTCGTTGGAGTGCCAAGCACCGTTTGGAAAGAATTACGAAGGATCTTGCGAGGCTTTGCCTCAGACCACGGGACTTCGGACCACAAATGCCGGTCGACGGCATCGACCGGCGGGTTTCGGCGCAGCCGTCGCTGTTACTGACTCCTGCGTTTGGCGATCTCACCGGAAATCACGCCATGAAACAACTCACGCTGAAGGCGCTTCCGCCCACTCACGCCCGGACCACGAATGATCCGCTCCCCGTTGTGAGTCCGGCAGCCCGAAGTCAGGCGGCTATTCCTGTTTTTCGTTCTTCTGGCCGCCCTTTTTGACCTTCCCACCGACCGCGGCGGCGGCGGAGAATTGCGGATTCGGCCGTGTCGGCACGAGTGCGTCCGTGGACTTGAGCCAGGCGAACAGGTCGCCGAGCAATTCGTCGCGTTTGGCGGGCTGGGCGGCCGCGAGATCGTTGCGCTCGCCGATGTCGGCGGCGACGTGGTAGAGTTCAACGGCGTGGTTCGATTCGAGCCGGGCGCGGCCACCGTCGAGCTGCCATTCCTCGTGAAAGAGGTGGAGTTTCCAGTCGCCCTTGCGGATCACACTGACCGGGCGGCTGCGGAAACCGGTGCGCACGTCGAGCTCGCGGCCGCGGATCACCGGTTGGTTGAGGTAGCCGGGGAAGTGCCAGAAAATCGCCGGGCGCCGGAGGCTGGCCTCGCCGCGGAGCAGGGGCAGCAGGCTCTCTCCGTCGAGCACCTTGCCGGCGGGCACCGGGGCACCCGCCGCGGCGAGAAACGTCGGGAACAGGTCCACGTTGATCACCGGCACGGCCGACGCGCTTCCCGGGCGCGTGACCGCGGGCCAGCGGACGATGAACGGTTCGCGGATGCCGCCGTCGTAATAACTGCCCTTGTTGCCGCGCAGCGGTTCCTGCGAGGATTGCTGCGTGCCGCCGTTGTCGCTGGTGAAAACCACCAGGGTGTTTTTTTCCAAACCGAGGTCGGCGATTTTCTTCAGCAGCAGGCCCACGCTGGCGTCGAGATCGTAAAGGCACGCGGCGTAGAGCGGGTGGCTGTGCTGGGCGCCGGGCGCCTTGGCCTGAAATTTGGCCAGCGTGGCGGGGCGGGCCTGCAGGGCGGTGTGAATCGCGTAATGGGCCAGATAAACGAAGAAGGGCCGCGCGCGGTTCCGCTCGATAAACTCGCCGGCTCCCCGGGCGAGCGAGAAGACGCCCTTGGGATTTTCCGGATCGTTGATCTCGGTGTCCTTCCACGAGTGGTGCGATTGATGGACGGTGTCGAAACCCTGCTCACCGGGCAGCGCGCCGTCGGGCCCATCGAGGTGCCATTTGCCGAAGATGCCGGTGGCGTAACCGGCGGCCTGGAGCGCGTCGGCGATGGTGACATTGGCCTTCGCGAGGCCGCTCTTGTTCGGGATCGGCACGAGCCGCTGCGATTCCTTCGGGCCGCGGTCCGTGGACTGCACGGCATACACGTGATGCCGCGGGGTATAGTTGCCGGAGAGCAGGCAGGCGCGGCTGGGCGCGCAATTACCCGCGGCGGCGTAGCCGGCGGTGAACACCATGCCCTGCTTCGCCAGCGCGTCGAGGTTCGGCGTCTCGTAGAAATCACTGCCCTGCCAGCCGACGTCCTTCCAGCCGAGGTCATCGGCAAAAATGAGGATGATGTTCGGGCGGTCGGCTGCGCGGGCGAGCCATGGCAGCGAGCACAAGGCGGCGAACAAGAGGAATTTCTTCATGGCGAGAGTGTTCCGCGGGCATTTCAGGGAGCGGCTTTCTTCTTACCTTTCTTGGCGGGTGCGGCCACGGCGGACTCGCCATAGGTTGGCGTCCAGATCCACGGCAGCACGTCAGTGCGCCGGGCCCAGGCCTCCCATTGCGCCGCCATCATTTTCACGCGGGCCGGCTGCTGGACCGCGAGGTTGTGCGTTTCGGTGCGGTCCGCGGCCAGGTCGTAGAGTTCCCACGCGCCGGCGGGGTTCTTGGCCACGAGCTTCCATTGGCCGTCACGCACGGCGCGGTTGCCTTCGTGCTCCCAGAAGAGAAGACGCGGGGAGAGGGAGACTGAGGGAGAGACCAGCCACGGCTTCAGGCTGCGGCCTTCGAGGGCTGTGATGGCGTGACCGTTGTACCGCGCCGGATACGTGGCACCACCGAGGTCCACGCAGGTGGCCATGAGATCGATCAGATGCGATGGCTCGTGCACGAGTCCCCCCATCGCCCCTGCTGCCTGGCTCGCTGGTTTGATCCCCGCGGGCCAGTGGGCGACGAGCGGGGAGCTGATGCCGCCCTCGTGCACCCAGTGTTTGTATTCGCGGAAGGGCGTGTTGCTGACGTTGGCCCACGCTTCGCCGTAAGCGTGATAGGTGTCCGCGGCGCCGGGCAGCACGCCGTAGCCCTGGCGCACCGGGTAGCCGTCGCGGGTCTGCTTCGGAATCATCTCGGGCTGGAGGTAGTCGGCGGCGAGCGGCGCCAGCGTCGGGTGCGCGGCGCGCGGGGGCGGCGGCTGATTCGCGGCACGGCCCATGTTTTCGGCGCAGCCGCCGTTGTCCTGGAGGAAAAGGATGAGCGTGTTCTCCAGCTGCCCGGTGCGTTTCAGCTCCGCCACCAGCCGGCCCACACCCTGGTCGAGACAGTCAATCATCGCGGCGAACACCTCCATGCAGCGGATCTCGAAGGCGCGGTCCCGCACCTCGCTCCACGCGCCGCCAGCCTGGGGCGCGGGCTGCCAGCGGGGATCGACGAGACCGAGCTGTTTCATTTTGGCGAGACGCGCGCTCCGGATGGCGTCGTAGCCGGCATCGTATTTCCCCTGGTACTTGGCGATGTCGGCCGGCTTCGCATGCATCGGCCAGTGGGGCGCGGTGAAAGCGACGTACATGAAGAACGGCTGCGCGGCGTGGGCGCGGGCATGGTCGGCCACGAAGCGCACGGCGTGGTCGGCGATCGCATCGGTGTAATAAAACTCCCGGGGCCGGTATTCGGGATCCGCGTACGGCGAGATCCGGGAGTTGTCGCGGGTGAGCGAGTTGGGATCGTAGAAACTGCCGGCCCCGTGGATGGTGCCATAGAAGCGGTCGAAGCCGCGCTGCAGGGGCCAGTTGTGTTTTTCCGATTCGCCGGCGGGATTCACCTGCTTGGTGACGTGCCATTTGCCGACCATGTAGTTGCGGTAGTCGGCGGGCTTGAGCGCCTCTGCAATGGTTACGCTGCGCTGGTTCAGGTCGCCGCGATAGCCTTCGAGCTCGCGGTCATTCATCATGTGCCCGATGCCCGCCTGATGCGGATACAGGCCGGTGAGCAGCGAGGCGCGCG
>SXSC01000271.1 GCA_005792355.1 Opitutaceae bacterium | reverse complement strand
ATGGATCTCGCCGGCGCGCAGCGTGAAATCCACTCCGCTCAACGCCGTCACGCCGAGAAAGCGCTTCGTCACGCCTCGCAGCTGTAGGAGCGGTGCCGGTTCCACAAAACCAGAGGCCAGTTCTCGCGTCGTGAAAACCTCAATACTGCCGGGTCGGCAACACCTTGGCGGCGTTGGTGTCGTCGAACAACTCGTCCTTGTTATACATCTTCTTCGGCACTTTCTCGCCCGCCAAAATCTTCTTTGCCGTATCAAACACCTTGGGTCCAAACAGCGGATTGCACTCGACCGTGCAATTCAGGCGGCCCGCGGCGACGGCGGCGACCGCCTCCTTGATGGCGTCGATGCTCACCATGATGATGTCCTTGCCCGGCTTCAGCCCCGCCTCCTCGATCGCCTGCGCGGCCCCGAGGGCCATGTCGTCATTGTGCGCGTACACGATGGCGATCGCCTTGCCGTGCTTTTTCAGAAACGCCTCCATCACCTGTTTGCCGCCGCTGCGCTCGAAATTGCCGCTCTGCGAGTCGATGATCTTCAGACCGGGATATTTGGCGAGACCGTCGGCAAAGGCCTTGCGCCGCTCGTTTGCGGGGGCCGAGCCGGGCGTGCCCTGCAGCTCCACGATGCTGCCCTTGCCGCCGGCGCGCTTCGCGAGCCAGTCGGCCGCCATCCTGCCCTCCTCGTAAAAGTCCGAGCCGATGAAACACGCGTACAGCGAGTCGTCGGAAGTCTGGATGGTGCGGTCGGTAAGGATCACCGGAATCTTCGCGCGCCTGGCCTCGCGCAGCACCGGATCCCAGCCGGTCTCGACAATCGGCGCGATCACGATCGCGTCGACGCCCTGGGTGATGAACGACCGCACCGCGCGAATCTGGTTTTCCTGTTTTCCCTGCCCGTCGGAGAACTTCAGGTCGATCCCGCGCTTCGCTGCCTCGGATTTCATCGACTCCGAATTGGCGGTGCGCCAGGCGCTCTCGGCACCGGTCTGCGCGAATCCGATTTTGAGCGTCTTGCCGGCGGCCCGCACGACCGGGGCGGCGAGCAGGACGGCGACGGCCGCCAAGACTAACGGGGAACCAAGTTGGCGAAGCAGGGAGGTTTTCATGAAGATTTCGAAAGAGCACCTTGAAGGCTCGGCCCGCGCGCGGCAAGAAACGTGTAAGGTGGTTTTGGCGGACCGTTGACTTCCCCATAAGCTAAAAAACCGCGGTTGAACCACGGTCCTTTGGGCAAAAAAATGGATGACAAAAAAAGGAAAACGATTGGGCTGACCGTCTCAGTCTGAGAGTTACCGCAGAATCAGGGTCTCACCTGTTTTCCCCCTCTTTTTTGCGACTTTTTGTGTTTTTTGTGGCCATTCATCCGAGGATTGGGCTCGGTTGCGGGTGTGCCGCGCTGGGTGCATCCGTGGTTTACTTGCCTGGTATTTCCTGCTCCTGCTGAATCGAGGATAAACCGCGCTTGCCCCCATTCGCCGCCGCGGCGAACTAAGGAGTTTGCCGAAACGGCTCACTCGCACTGCAGGGACTCCACCGGATCTCCCGCCGCCTTTCGCTCCACCTCCGCAAACTCCTCATGAAAGCCCTCCTCCTCACCGCTCCCTCCCGCCTCGAATACGTCGATTTTCCCGATCCCACCCCCGCGGCCGACGAGGTCGTGGTCCGCATCCACGCCTGCGGCATTTGCGGCAGCGACATCCACGGCTGGGACGGCTCAAGCGGCCGACGCCTGCCTCCGCTCATCATGGGCCACGAGGCCTCGGGTGAAATCATCGCCACGGGGCCGCGCGTGACAAGCTGGCAAACCGGTGATCGCGTGACCTTTGACTCGACGATTTCGTGTGGCACGTGTCGGTCCTGTCAGGCGGGCGCGGTCAACCTCTGCGAAAACCGCCGGGTCGTCGGCGTGTCGCCGGTGGAATACAAACAACACGGCGCGTTCGCCGGGCAGCTGGCGATTCCCGCCCGCATCCTCTACCGCCTGCCTGACTCCCTACCCTACGATCAGGCCGCCATGGTCGAGCCCGTTTCCATCGCGGTTCACGCCGTGCAGCGCACGAAAATCGCCCCCGGTTCCACTGCAGTGGTGATCGGCAGCGGCATGATCGGCCTGCTCGTGATTCAGGCCCTGCGCTGGGCTGGTGCGAAAAATGTCGTGGCCGTCGATCTCGCCGACAACCGGCTCGCGCTCGCGAGCCAGCTCGGCGCGACGCACACCATCAACTCGGGCCGCGCGGACGCCGCCGCCGAGGTCGCGCGCATCACCGCCGGAGTCGGGGCCGACACGGCTTTCGAAGTCGTCGGTTTTACGCCGACGCTGAACCTCGCGATCGCGGTGCTGAAGCGCGGCGGCACATGTGTATTGGTGGGAAATCTCTCGCCGAAGACGCAGGATTTCCCGCTGCAGGCCGTGGTGACGAAGGAGCTCTCGCTTCTCGGTTCGTGCTCGAGTGCGGGCGAGTATCCGCTGTGTCTCGACCTCATCGCCCGGGGCGTGATCAACGTGCAGCCGATGATCGAAACCGTCGCGCCCCTCGCGGACGGCGCCGGCTGGTTCGCCAAGCTCAGCGCGAAAGACGGCGGAAAGTACATGAAGGTGATCCTGGCGCCGTAGCCGGTCGCTTCTTTGATTCCCGCCGGGGCTTGCACGCCGAAGCTTGCTTCGGCTTGGAAGTTTGCAGGAGACGGCTTTCCGCCGCGAGGCATGCGCCACGACGATCCATCGCGGGGTAAACCCGCTTGTCTCCTGCAGTTTCCGGCAAATGCCCCGGGGCTTGCCCCGGGGCTCTTTACTGCGGCGGCCGCGTTCGGAGATTTGCCGGCTACGGCACCTCGTAAACCTCGATGAGCGCGGCACCCGTGGTCGCACCGACGCCCGAGACCTGTGCGGTATACGCGCCCGGGGCGAGGTTGATCAAAATGGCGGCATCCTGACTGTTGGTCAGCAGGGCGAACGCCCCCACCTTTGCCGAGGCCGCCGCGATGGCTGCGGCATCGGCCGAGGTCGACACACCGGCGTTGGTCGAGAGGACCGTGGTACCCGCGGCCACCGAGAGTTGCGGACGGGCCAGCACACCGGTGACGCCAAACTGGGCCAGCGACGGTCCCACGCCGCGGATCAGGACGCGCTTCGGCACTGTGCCGGAAACATAGAAACCGGCGATGAGCGTGTTGTCGCCCGTGCCCGCGGTGGCGCGCGTGGCGATATTGACCACCCGTTGGGCACTCGAAATCGCGCCGGCAGTGGCATCATAGACCTCGACCAAAGCCACGCCACTCGCCCCACCCTGCCCGGTCACGACGGCAGTGTAGTTAGCCGGAGCAAGATTTAGGAGCATCGCGGCATCGCGGCTGCCTGCGGGGAGTGCAAACGCGCCTACGCGAGCCGCAGTCGCGGCGACATCAGCCGGATTATTGGCCGGCGCACCCCAATCCGTACCGACGGCCACGGAGGTCGATCCACGGAAAACCTCGAGGCGGACGGCACTCAGCACGCCACCCACGTTGAAGGCGGAAAGGGTCGGGCCAATGGCGCGCACCAACACCGGCTTGAGATCGGTGCCAGTAATGACAAAGCCCGCAATGAGCGTGTCAGCAGCCGTACCCGTGAGGCTGCGCGTGGAGATGTTGATGAGTTTCTCGCCGCCGATGACGCTCGTGCCGGCATAGTTGATCGCACTACCCGTGGCCGGGGTCGCGACCATTGCGATCGTGCGCGCAGTGGCGGAAACGGAACCGTTGACCACCGCGTTGCCGGCGGTCGTGACCTTGACGACGCCGGCGGCAGTGACAGTGCCGCGGCCACCATCGGCGGTCGGGCCCGTGATATTCACCACGAGCGCATCGCCCGCCGGTCCAACCAGAGCAAGGCTCTGTCCGGAACCACCGGCCACACCGGCCTGGTAATAACCCGCCACTTCGGAAGTCGATCCTGTGCTGGTCCCGGTCGGCGCGGAAAACGTCAGGTTCAGCGAAGGCACCGAACCGGAGACCGTGCCGTCGGCCGCGATGGTGCCGTTGATGGCGATGTCACCATCGGCGGCGGCCGTTTGCGGAATGGTGGCCGGCGCCGACGCGGCACCGCTGCGTTGTGTGACCGAGAAGCGACCGCTGGAATCGACCACGACGTCAGGGCTGACGAGCGCGATCTTGGCCGCGCTGGCGAAACCGAGGAACACGCCCGTGCGGTCGGCGCGAACGAGCAGGCCGAACGATCCGCCGTTGCCGGCGAACGAGCCAAAGTAGGTGCCGGCAATCGCCGGCGCCGAAACCGTTAGCGCGCCGGCACCCGAGGTGACGCTGCCCGCGCTGTTGGTCACGACGACCGAGTAGCTGCCGGCGGCAGCGGCCGTGACACCACTCAGGGCGAGCGTGGCGGCCGTCGCGCCGCTGATGGCGGTGCCGTCCTTGCGCCATTGATACGTGAAGGGTCCCGTGCCGGAAGCGACGACCGAGAACGTGGCGGAGGCGCCGGGTGCGACGGTGGCCGCAACCGGTTGGGTCGTAATCGCCGGGACCGTGCCGACCGGCGCAGCCGCGACGGTGAGCACCGCCCCGGAACTCGTAGCCGAGCCAGCGGTGTTCGAGACGTAAACCGAGTAAGTGCCCGCATCGGCAGACTTGACGCCCGCGATGGTGTGGGTGGCCGCCTGAGCGCCCGTGATCGGGGCACCGTTCTTGCTCCACTGGAAATTCAGGCCGGTGCCGGTCGCGGACACGCTAAACATGACGCTGGTGCCCTCCGCGACAGACTGGCTCTGGGGCTGCGTGGTGAGCGTCGGCGCCGCAGCTACAGTCGTGCCGCCGCCAATCGTGCCGCCGCCGCCGCCGCCACCGCCACCACCGGTCGGAATGGCAGCGCCGATCGTGATCACCAGCGTCACCGCAGCACCCGTGCCGGTGGCGTTGTTGGCGCTCAGGGTCACTGAGGTGACACCCGCGGTCGTGGGTGTGCCGCTGATGGCGCCCGTGCTCGTGTTGACCACAAGACCCGCGGGCAGCGCGCCCACGTTGAAGCTCGTCGGCGTGTTGCTGGCCGCGCTGGCATAGCTGAACGCACTGCTGACATTGCCGCTCGCGGTCGCACTGCTCGAGATGACCGGCAGGCCGCCCACGGTCAGGGTGAGGGTGAAAGCCGCGCTCGCGCCCGTGGCATTGGAGGCCGTGAGGCCAACCGTATAAACTCCCGGCACGGTCGCGGTGCCGGTGATCGCGCCGGTCGTCGTGTTCAGCGAAAGCCCAAGTGGCAGCCCCGAGGCCGCATAGGACGTCGGCGTGTTGGTCGCATTAATCTGGTAGGTGTAAGCCGCCGTGGTGGAGGCGACGTCCGCGACGGCGCTGTTGATCACGGGAGCCCCGACCGCCGAGGCGATGGTGATGGTGAGCGTGCTCGTGGCACCGGTGCCGCCCGCGCTGTTCGCACTCAGGGTAACCTGCGTGGTGCCCGAAGCGGTCGGCGTTCCGCCAATCGTCGGAACCGTTACGTTGCCACCGATGACGAGTCCGGCCGGCAAAGCCCCGATGTTGAAGCTCGTCGGAGAATTACTGGCGGTGACCGTGTAGGTGGTGAACGCAGCACCGACTGTTCCGCTGGCCGTCACCGCACTTGTAATCGCCGGCGTGCCCGTCGCCGCGCTGATCGCGATCACGATACTGGCCGTGTTCACAAGGCCCGTGCCGGCTGAAGTGATGGAGACAGTACCGGTCGAGGTGCCGGCAGCCGTAGGCGTGCCGGTGATCAGGCCGCTCGACGTATTGATGGCGAGACCGGCGGGCAGGCCGGTCGCGCCGTACGTGATCGGCGGCGTCGCGGTCGAGCTGACCTGATAACTGTAAACCACTCCGACCTGACCGGCCGGAGCATTGATCGTCTGTTGCGCCCACGCCACGATCGGCGCGAGCAACAGGGCGAAAACGGCGAGGTGCACGCGGGGCGACGAGAAGATGCTTGTATTCATGAATGGATCGAGTCGTTCGCTTTTGGTTATTGGGTAAACGTGATGTTCGCCACGATGGTGATGACCACGAAGGTCGGCGCCCCCACTCCGTTGGCGTTGCTCGCGGAGACGTTGACCTGATAGACACCGGATTTGACAGGCGTGCCGGAGATGACCCCCGCCGCATCCATGCTCAACCCGGGTGGAAGACCCGTGGCGACAAACGAGGTGGCGGCGGGTAACGCCGTGGTGGCATAACCTGCGAACACCGTACCGACCGTGCCCGACGCGGTGCGCGAGCTCGTGATCAGCGGCGTGTTCGCCGCCGGCGCGATCGAAAGAAAGAAGAGCTGCGGTCCGCTGGCTCCAGCGCTGTTGGTCGCGAGCAGGAACACGTGCAACACGCCTGGCGCGGTCGGGGTGCCGGCAATTTCACCGGTGCTCGTGTTGACTGTCATCCATGCCGGCGCTCCGATCACCTCGAACGAAGTCGGGCTGCCTGTCGCCGTGATCTGGTACGCGAAGTTCACGCCCACCCGGGCCGCGCCCCGGTCCGCGCTCGTCACCCGGGGCGCCGTGAGCGCCGGTTGCACGACAATCGCCAGATCCCGCGTTGGTCCCGTGCCCGCGGCATTGGTGCCGACGAGGCTGGCCACGCTTGATCCGACCGTCGTGGGCAAGCCCTGAATCAGACCGGTGTAGGGATTTACGGCGAGGCCCGGGGGAAGGTTGACGGCGTCGAGCGAGACAAACGGTGAGTTGGTCGCCGTGATCGTGTAGCTGAAGGCGGCGCCGACATTCGCGGTCGCCTGCCTCGGGCTGGTGATCACAGGGACGTTGGCTGCCGGGTTGATCTGGATCACGAGGGCCTGCGGGCTGCTCGTTCCGGCGTCGCTCGTGGCGGCGAGGCTGACACTGAACGGTCCGGGCCGGGTCGGGCTGCCGGAGATCAGGCCGGTGGCGGAATTGAGGGACAAGCCAATGGTTTCAAGAGTCGAATTGGCGATGGGTCCGGTATAAGTGTAGGCATAACTCGTGATGGGGCCCGGCGCGGCGACAATCTGGTAGGTAAACGCCTCACCCACCTGGCCGACCGCCGTGGCCGCGCTGGTAATCGCCGGGGCCAGGGGCGCCGGCGCAATGGCGACCGCGAAAGACGTGGCAGCACCGAGACCGTTTTCGTTGGCCGCCCGCAGACTCGCGACAAACCCACCCGACTGCGTGGGCGTGCCGGAAATCACACCCGTCACGGGATCCGTCACGAGTCCGAGCGGGAGATCCGTCGCGGCGTACGAAGTCGGCGTGGCACTGGCGGTGATTCGATAAGTGAAAGCGGTACCGACACGACCGTTGGCGGTGTCAGCACTTGTGATGACCGGGGTGGCCGGAGCCGGGACGATCGTGATCGCGAGCATCTTCGGATTGCTCGTGCCGTTGGCATCGGTGGCGGTGAGCGTGACGCTAAATGTCGTTCCGACGGCCGTTGCCGTGGTCGGCACGCCGGATATCACACCGGTCCCGGGATTGAGGTTGAGACCCGCCGGCAAGGGCGTGGCACCATACCCGGACGGGGTGCCCGTCGCCACGATCTGATAGGTGAAGGCCTGCCCGACTTGCGCGGCCGCGGTGCCGTTGCTGGTTACAACCGGTGCCGTCAGCGGCGGCCCGATGTGGAAGGTGACCTCGAGCGCCAGGCCGATGCCATTGGCGACACTGGTGCCGGCGAAGAAGACCCGGTAGGATCCCATCGTGCCCGCGGCAGGAGTGCCCGTGACGGTGCCGGCGGCGCCATCGAATGTGAGGCCGGTGGGCAAAGTGCCGGTCATGCTGTAGGTCGTGGCCACCGCCGGAGTCGCGGCAAGGGTGTACGTGGCGAGAGGCACGAGCACCCGGCCCAACACCACCGGAGCACTGGTGACCATCGGCGCCTGGGGATGCGGATTGACGACGATGACGAGCGTGGACGCCGGCCCGGTTCGCACGCCGTCACTCGCGGTGATGGAAATATTCGTCGTACCCGGGGTTGTCGGCGTACCACTGATCGTCGGGGCTGCGGCGGTTCCACCGAGCGAGAGTCCACCCGGCAACGTGCCGAATGTGAAACTCGTCGCCGTGGCAGGCGTGGTGGTGAACGCAATAGGCGTAATCGCAGTGCCCACCGTGGCGGAGCGCACATTCCCACCCGTCACGCTGACGATCGGCGCGGTGGCGGCCGGATTAATCCGGATGATCAGGTTGGCGGTCGCGGTGAGACCAGCGCGCGTCGCCGCAATGGCGATGGGGAAACTCCCGGTTTGGGTGGGAGTTCCGGCAATCGTTCCGGTCGAAGCAAAGTTGGCCGCCTGCGACAGACCCGCCGGCAGGGCGCCCGTTTGGGTGTAAGTCGTCGTTCCCGCGCCGAAATTCGGCGTGAGCGTGAACGGAGTGCCCGCCGTGCCGGCCAGGTTCGCCGGGCCGGAGTAGGCCGGAGCATTGGCCGGCAGCGTCGAGTTGATTGTCAGCGGCAACACGGCGGCACCGGTCGCGTTGGTGGCGGCGATCAAAACGGTCGCCACCCCGGCTTCCGGCGGCGTGCCGGAGAGGACGGCACCCGTGAGGGTAAGCCAGCCGGGCAGGCCCGTGGCGGTAATGGTTACTCCCGTCGCGGGCGCCGCCACCACCGTGTAAGTGAACGGAGAGCCCGCCACGGCAGAGACCGCGGCCGGACTGGTGATGATCGGGGCGGACGGCTGAACCACAATCGTGATCGATTTGGAGTCCGAGGGAGAGGTCGCGTTCGAGACGGTCAGAGTGACGGGGAACGTTCCTTCCACCGTCGGGATGCCACCGATGTTGCCGCTGACCGGATTGACCTGGAGACCGGCCGGAAGACCCGTGGCGCTAAACGTCGCGGGGCGGGACAATGCATTGAGCGAGATCGGACCATATAGGAACGGACTGCCCCGAATGGCTGCCGGTACCAGTGCCGGCGCGCCGACGATGACTGGTGCGACCGGATTGACGGTCAGCGTCTGCGTCTCGTCGGCGGCGGCGTTGTAGTTGGGATCACCGGCCTGTTTGGCCGTGAGAGTGGTCGTGCCGAGACTATGGACAGTCACGGTATTGCCCGAGACACTCGCAACTCCGGGGCTAGAACTCGTGTAGATGACGGCGAGGCCGGAGGGCGCCGCCGTGGCCGTGAGCGCAAACGGCGTCGCGTTGATCAATTTCGGCGAACCCACCGCGGGAAACGTAATCGTCTGGTTCGCCTTCGCGATGACGAGATTGCCTGCGACCGTACCGGTGAAGTTGTTCTCCTGGATGGTGGCGACGACGGCATAGGTGCCGGCGTTGATCGGAGGAGTGGCAGAGCCGGGGGCGGCGCCGTAGGCAAAGACGACGTTAAGGTTGACGGGGACCGTCGTCGCAGTGGCGGCCTTGGGGGTGTTGTCGAAGGTGGCGGCCAGACTGCCGAGCGCGACAGTGGCGGCGGCCTTGGCGATCACGAGCGGGCGAACAACATTGGGATTCGCGGCGGCAAAATTGGCGTTACCCGCCTGACTGGCGGTGATGTCCGCCGTGCCGGCTGTCAGCACCGTAACTGTCGCGGTCGACACGCCGTCGGTCAAGGTGGTGACACCCACGGTGGCGACGGTTGGAGCCGAGCTGCCAAAAGCAACGGCCAGCCCGGTGTTGTTTCCCGTGCGGCCTTTGGCAGAAGCGGAAATCGTGAAGGTGTCGTTTGCCACGAAGGTGCGACCGGCCAGGGGCGCGAAGTCGATCGTTTGGAGGTTCGGCGACACATTAAGTACCTGCGGCACGCTGCTCGCCGCCAGATGGTTGGGGCTTTCGCCGATGCTGGCGGTGATCGTCGTGGCACCGGTGTTTTTCAACGTGATCGCGCCAGTGGCTGCGTTGACCTCCGCGACACTGGGATCGGAACTCGCGTAAGAGACCGGCAAGCCCGAACTCGCCGTCGCGCCCAGAACCAACGGAAGCGGATCATCGAGCGCTTTGCTGGAGATGGCGGCGAAGGTGATCAACTGCGGCGCCTTGGCGACGACCAGCGAAGCCGGAGTCGTGCTTCCCTGGTAACGCGGGTCGATGATGGTGGCCACGACAGCATACGTGCCGGCATTGATCGGCGGAGTCGCGTTGCCATCGAAAGAGAAGGCGACATTCAGACCGGTGGGATTGGTGGTGGCGGTGGCGACGCGCCCGGCGCCGGTGTAGACTTGACTCAGGGACGTCGTGTCGATCGTCACGGTGGCGGCCGCCTTGTTGACGACGAGTTCAATCGCCACCGGAGTGGCCCCATTGTAGTTGGCGTTCCCAAGTTGGCCCGCAACGATGGTGGAATTACCGCCGCCAACGATGGTCACGGTACTGCCACTGACGGTGGCGACATTGGTATTCGAACTGGTGTACTCCACGGTGAGTCCGGAACTGGAGGTGGCGGTTAACGCGAAGTTCGCATCGCCAAACGTTTTCGTCGGAAGCGAGCCAAAAGTAATCGTCTGGGCGGCCTTGGCGACGGTGAGGCTGAAGGTCTTGCTGGAGGATGCGGGGTTCGCCGGTGAGAAATCCATGACGGTGATCGTGAACGTAGCTGCGGCGGCGGCGGCCGTGGGAGTCCCCGAAATCGCGCCTGTGCTGGTGTTCAGCGAAAGTCCGCTCGGAAGAGCCGGACTCACGGCAAAGGTGTAGGGCGTGGCACCGCCCGCCGCCGTCACCGGGGTGAAGGCGGTCACCGCAGTATTGAAGGTCGCGGTTGCGTTGGACATTGCGACCGCCGTGGTGAACGGCCCGTTCACCGTGAGGCTGAATGTGGCGCTCGCAAATGCACCGAGACTGTCCGTGGCCGTAACCGTGTGGGTCGTGGGACCGGAGGCCGCTGATGCCGTGCCCGAGATGGCACCCGTGGAGGCGCTGATCGCCAGGCCGCCCGGCAGCGCGGGAGCGACGGTAAAGACCAAGGGGGCGGTACCGCCCGCGGCGGTTACCGGGGTGAACGGCGTGATGGCCGGGCCCGCATTGACAGTCGTCGTTGCCACCGCCTGCGTCGCGACCACGGCTGGATTCACGGTCAGGCTGAGTACCTTGCTCGAGGTGGCGGTCGCGCTGTCGGTCACCGTGATCGTGTAATTTGCGATCGTCGCGGCGGCGGTGGGTGTACCCGAGACCGCGCCCGTCGAGGTGCTCAACGTCAATCCCGCCGGCAATGGCGGATTAACCGCGTAAGTGTATCCCGGTGTTCCGTCCGCCGCAGTCACGGGCGTGAACGAGGTCGCCGCCACTCCAATCGTGAGCGACCTGCCGGCCACCGCCAACGTGGTCGAGAGCGCGGGAGTTACGGTGAGGGCGGCCGCGGGGGTACTGGTTGCATCCGGGGAAATTCCATTGCCCACCGTCACCGTGTAGCTGCCGGCTTCCGTGGCGGTAACTCCGGCGATATGCATCATGGCCGTCGTGGCACCGGTGATGACTGCGCCGGAAGCGGCGGTTCCATTGGTGATTGTCGTCCCACCCTTTTTCCAAACGAACGTGGTGGGAGTCGGATTGCCGCCTGCCACCACCGAAAACATGACGAATCCCCCCGCGACCGCCGTCTGACTCTGCGGTTGCGTCGTGATCGTCGGTGCCGCCGGTGGCAGGGTCGTGGCGATGGTCGCGGAGCTGTACGTCACCGCCGTAATTTCATTGGCGGTGACGTCGGAGATTTCGCGCAGGATCGGCACGTTGCCGAAACCGATCGTCTCGCTCGCGGCGGGTGCAAGCACCGTGAAATTGAGCACCACGAGTTGTTTCGAGCCAGCACTGAAGGCGACGCCAGTCGAGAGTGCGATGGCAAACCCAACCTTCCCCGTGGTTTTTTGCGAATCGTTGGGATTGATCGTCGCCCCGGTGGCGCCCGTGCCCGCCGTAAAACTGTCGTAGCGCAGCACCGCCGGGTTGAACGTCACGCTAAAGCCGAGCGCGTTCTCGTTCCCCTGACTTTCCAGCATCACGGACGCGGCTCCCGTACCCGAAATTTGGTTACCGGTGACGACCACCGAAACCGTACGTTGCGCCCAAACCGTGCCACCCAGCGCCAGTGCCAGCGCGAACATGTTTCTAAGAAAACGAATTGATTTCATGGTGATATTGGAAGTTCGGCTCCAGGGCACAATTCGTGGGTGAAACGAGTGTATAAGTCGAAAGCGTGAGAGAATTCAAGGCAGCTGGGAAAGGGGCGGGTTGGGCAACTATCGCACCCACGTCCTCGCTCGCTCGGGGGCGGCCGGCGTGCTT
>SXSC01000270.1 GCA_005792355.1 Opitutaceae bacterium | reverse complement strand
TGCCGCCGGCGCACGCGAACCGAAATTGCCCCTCCGCTTCACCCGCCGGGTGAAGCTCCACCACCTGCGTTGTCTGGCTTGTCATGACTCGTTCTCAATGAGTTGCGCACCTCCAGCCAAGTCTCAACTGCGGGCGATAGGGTAATAGTAAGGATACCTGCGTTGCAGCGCCCAAACTTGATACTTCGGTGTAAGTGCGATCAGCAGATTCGGACTGAAGACCAGCGCGAACGTGGCGGCCGACGCAAATCGACCCAGTCTGAAAGGCGACAGTTGTTTCAACCGGTGAGCGAGTCCGGCAACCGCGGCCCCAGACAGCAATCCTCCCGTCAAGTCCTGCCAGCGGAGGTTCGTTCGTAGCCACGTTTCGAGGTGCGGCCAGATCGCAAACGGGTCATGACTTGGACTCGAAAGAAGATTGGAGACGCATCCAAAACCGGGGAATGCACTCAGCGTGTATCGCACCAGCGCGTTACAGAATGCGAACAAATCGAACCTGAGTTGAGCTCCTTCGTAGGACATTCCCAGTGCTGCTGCATATGCTCTTAAGAGGCCGTAAATGCTGACGTAAGCAGCTGTGACGAATAGGTAGGGAGCGATGAACCCGATCTGATCTTTCCAGCTGGCAGGATTTTGCCGAAACGCCAGTTTTGCCCAGACGATGACAGCGAGGAACACGACGAAGTTTTCCTGCATAATCAACGCGGTCGCGTAGAGGAAAAGCGCGGCCGAGTTAGCCCAACAGGGCCAGCGTCCCCGTGCGACATTCAAGACGCAAACGCACGCGATGAGAACCAAGGTCAATCCGACTAAGAGCTGCGGATTCGAGAGCAGGGGTTGATAGCCTACCGATACGGGATGCGTCGCCGCCAGCAGCAATCCGACCAGGCATCCCGCGTCGCGGCTTTTCAGCGCGACCGCTGCGAACCACGCGCAAGCGGCCGCCGGCATGAGCACCCAGATTGTGCGCAATCCGATGACCATCCAAGCGGAGTCAAGTGCGAGCACTCGCGAAAGGAATCGGAATTTCCACGGGGCAAAGAACCGGCCGATTGAGAGATCGAGGAGCAGGTTGCTTGAGGACAAGCCCGCGTCGTTCAATTCGCGAAGGATGTCGACATCATCGGAAGTGGCGAGCCGAACGCCCGCGGTTGTCGCGGCAAGGTTGATCGCCGCATAGACCGCGGCCAGCGCGCCCAGCCCAATCCGCGCACCATCCCCCATCGTAGTCAGGCGACTGCCTATGCCCGGAGGACGGCTCAGGCTGGTTACCATTGGACGCAGAACACGGAGGTCAAAGTGCGAGAAGCGATGTGGGCCAATTGAGGCTCTGCCTGCCCTCGGGTGCGAGACGTGGGTACAGGCACAGCGACGCGAGAATAGTCGCCCGCGTGGACAGAGGTCGAATCGTGTCCGACATCAGGGAAACGGCACTCACCGGCCGCGCAGGCTTGGATGGCGGGAGGGCCGTCGCCAACCGCTGGGGCTTTCCGCAGCGAACAGTCGCAGCAGGATGACAACGAGCCTTATGCCGAGTTGGCGAATTGCTTTAACCATGCGAGTTTCTCCTCCCGCGTCTTCTGAAACGGATTGCGGAAGATCTCGTTGTGAAGGACGAGTAGATCAATATCTGTGTTGATGAAACACTCCCAGCCTTCCGCGGCCGTGCGGACGATGGGCTGGCCGGAGACGTTGAAGCTGGTGTTGATGAGGATGGGCACGCCGGTGAGGCGTTTGAAGGCGGTGAGCAACCGGTGCATGTCGGGGTGGTTCTCCGAACGCACAGTTTGCAGGCGGGCGGAATAGTCGACGTGCACCACGCTAGCGATTTCGCTGCGCGGGAAATCCAAACGCTCGCGCAGCGAGGCAAACTGGGCGGGTTGGGGGGCGCGTCGGACCGACACTAGGTCCGCCGTATATTGCATGAAGTCGCTTGGCTCCGTGTTCGTGAACCAGTCCGCACAGTCTTCTGCAAGCACCAGCGGGGCAAAGGGACGGAACGACTCCCGGAATTTTACCGCAAGATTAAGGCGCGACTGCATACCAGGCTGGCGGGCATCTGCCAGGATCGAACGGGCGCCAAGGGCGCGGGCCCCCAGTTCCATGCGTTCTCGTACCCAAGCCACGATCTTTCCTTCGGCGAGGCGGGCGGCAACGTAGTCGAAGAGATCCCCGTCGAGAGGGACTTGCCAGGGCCGAGCCTTCGCCGGGATAGGACCCGGTTCGCTGCCGAGATAGAATCCGCGATGATTGATCGCGAGGGGCGCAGACCTTGCCCGGGTGCGCTCGAGAAGCAACGCCGCTCCAAGTCCTGTACCCATGTCACCCCCGACAGGCGAGTTAAAGACGTGGCGGAAGAGTCCGGAATCCCGGAGCAGGCCCGCAGTGACGCAGTTCTGGGCGCAGCCCCCGCAGAATAGGAGATCTTCCTCGTCGGTTTCCGCGCGCACGTGGCGAGCCATTTTCAGCACCTCGTCCTCAAAGATCTTCTGCAGGGACGCCGCGATGTCGATGTGGCCTTCATCAAGGGGATCCTTCGGACCGCGGACCGGTATGCCGGTGGCCCTCGCGATGTCGGGCCACGCCGCGCTCATCGACTCCCGCGTCATGCGGATCGGTGCCCGCAGGCGAAAGCCGCCGCTATCATCAGTGGAAAAAAGCTCGGCGAGTTGTGAGACGAAGCGTGGCGTGCCGTAGGGGGCGAGGCCCATCACCTTGTACTCCGAGCCGAACGAATGAAATCCAAGGTATTCGGTGACGAGAGTGTAAAACATCCCAAGTCCGTTTTCGTAGGTCTGCTCGCCGAGGAGCTTCAAATCCCCTGCATCGATGATGCCGAAGCTGGCGCAGTAGTCCTCCCCTTTGCCGTCGACACAGAGAAATGCGGCGCGCCGAAAGGAAGAAGTATGGAAAGCCCCAGCGACATGCGTCAGGTGGTGCCAAGCATAATGGAAACCGGCGGCAGGAAAAAGTGCGCGTGCCGGCCGGGTGTAGAGTCCGCCCCACGCCTCCGGAAGCAGGTGCCCGAGCGCGCGCGTCACAGCATCACCCGGACGCCCGGAAAGATCGAACAAGTGTGTCTGCAGGGGTTTTTCGGCAAACACCACGTCCGTCACGGAGTGTGCCGGCAGGCCGGCGAGATCAAGGCAGTCGGCGATGGCGCGGTGAGGAAAAGAACCGTCGTGTTTTCGGCGAGTGAAGCGCTCTTCTTGCGAGGCAGCCACCAGTTCCCCACCAACCATGATGGCGGAGTTGGCATCGTGGCCGAGTAGGCCACCGATGCCGAGGGTCACGGAATGGGATGAGCTCATGTCACTCAAAAACTTCGGGATCGTCAGAACGGTGCAAAGAAATCCCAGCGCGGTTCCCATTCTTCGATCTTTCGGAAGTAACGATCTTCGCGGCGGCGCCAGTAGTCGCCGAGCCGGCGATGCTTAAGCTTGCGCAGGAGTGTCACAAGACTGAGCGAACGATCGTAGGATTGGGGGAGGCCAACATCGAGTTCGCAATATCGGCGGTGCGTTTCCACGAAACGGATGGCCTTGGTCACGGCAGGCCAGCCGCAGTCGTTGAAGGCGATGACCCCGCCCTTCGGGGTCATCTTGTCGAGATACCAGAAATCGACTAAGGCATAATCAAAGGTGTGCCAGCCGTCGATGTAAGCGAAGTCAATGCGAGTGCCGGCGGCGAGCAACTCGGGGAGTGCAAGCGAGTCGGGTTTTTCGATGACGCGGTGGCGTGCGCTTAGGCCGGCGCGCGTGACAGCGGCACGGCCGCAATCGCGCCATTGGGTGCTCTGGTTAGGATCGATCGAGACGAGACGGCCATCGCCCCCGTTTTCCTCCAGAGCAGTGAGGATGGACAGAGTGGAGATCGCGTTGGCCATGCCAACTTCGACGGCAACTTGTGGCCGCTGAGCGCGGATGTGGCGAAAAAGGGCCTCGGCATGCGTGGCATCGAGGAACGAGTCGAGCGGGACGGCTTCGCCGGACGGGGTGCGGGCGATTCTGGTGGTCAGCAGCTCCCGCAGGACGGGATTTTGTTCGAGCAGGCTCATGGGGGTCCGGGGGATTTGGATTCGGCGGCCCGCGGCGCGATCAAGCGCAAAAAATCGTCGGGCCGGTAGCGGGCCCGGGCTGCGGCTGAGGCGGCTTCGCCCATCTCGCGCCATCTCGCCCGATCGGCCCAAACGCGCTGCAAGGCGGCGTTGAGCAGTGGCACGGTGGGCGCCGGACAAAGAAAACCATCGCGGCCGTCGGTGATCCAATCTTCGGCCCCGCCGACGCACGTGGCGAGCACCGGCCGCCCCCGCAGCATCGCCTCGGGAATGGTCATGGGCACGCCGTCTTCGAGCGCGGGCGACACGAGCAAGTGATTTTCCGCCCAGATCGCATCCAGATCATCGACGTAGCCGCGCAGGGCAACCCGGTCCCCGATGCCCAGGGCGGCGGCGGTCGCACGCACGTAGTCGCACTCGTCGCCAATTCCATAGAGGTTGAGATGCCAGTCGGCGGCGGTGCCGATGCCGTCGACCAGCGCGTGCAGCAGGAGGGGAATGCCCTTGACGTGATCGATGCGCCCGACGGTGGCGAGGTGCGCGCGGCCGGTTTGGGGCCACGCGGGCGCCGCAGGTGGGGCGGGGCGCAGCGGGTTTTGAATCAGGCTCGCGCCGGGCAACGGGCTCAGCAGGTGCCGTCGCGTCACAGCGAGATTCCTGTGGGAAACAAAAAAGACCGCGTCGGTGGAGGCGAAGACGCGTCCGATGTAAGCGCGATCGTCGGGCGAGAGATGAGGGTGTTCCCGCTGAAAGTTGGTGACGATGCGAAGCGGAGCGCCGGTATCCGCGATCCAGCCGTGCAGCGGCCGCTCCGCGATGAAATCGTACGCCCCGGCGCAACTGATCACGACGATCTCGGGGCGAAACGAACGCAGCGCCCCAGCGAGCGGCTCGGGCCGCTGCAACGCCCGGGCGAGGCGGCGACGGGCTCGGTCGGCCAGCCCGACCGGCAGATCGGTGCGGGGACGCGACACGGCCTGCGCGCCACGCGATATAAGGCCGGCGACGCGCGGATGACCGGCCACGAGATCGGTGACGGCAATCAGAACGCTGTCGCCCCGGTCAAGCGCCGCTTCCGCGGCCCGGGTCCACAGCGCGTCGGCGCCGCCCCATGGGAAATTCCTGATTGTCGAGATGAAGGCGATTCGCATCAGCCGGGGGTGATCAGGTTCGCGGTCGTATCGCCGCCTTGCGTGGTGATGTCGTAACCGAGGGCAACCAGCTCGCGATAGAACGTGAATCGTTCGTCCGCCGAAACACAGGCGTGCTCAAAGTGGATCAGCCGGGGACGCCGGGCCGCGAGTCCCGCCATCCGGAGCAGCGCGATATCGTAGCCTTCCGTGTCGAGGACCAGCAGATCGCAGCACCGCTCGCCGAAGGTGCGCCAGACTTCGTCCCAGGTGATGGTGTCGACCTCGTACGCGACGACATCCTGGTCGTCGAGGCCGAGTTCGCGCGCGGCGGTAACCACCCGGCTGCGGTCAAAGCTCGCGAGACCGCCGGCCCAGTCGGGCAGGCCGGGCAGACCGGGACGCAGGTCGTAGATGGTGCGTTTTCCGCGGGCGGAATCGACGGCCGCCTGTCGGAGCGTGAGCCGCGGGTTGCCCCCGCGCTGGCGCTCAAGGCCGGTGAAGTTGTGCGGCAGGGGCTCGAGCATGAGCCCGGACCATTTGCACGGGTCGATGAAGCGCGCCAGAGGATCGGCGCGACGCCCGTCGTTGGCCCCCACTTGGACAAAGGCGAGGCCGCACAGGCTCGGGGCCTGGCGCAGGAGCGTGCTCTCGAAGGCGCTCTGAGGCGGAAAATCGAAGTACCGCCACGCGGCGCTGCGCGGGCTGGCCAGGGCGACGCCGCAGGTGCGCAGGGAGCGCTGCAGTTTTCGGCGAAAGGACGGGGTTTCAGGCATGAGTAGCGAGCTGCGTCCAGTTCGCGGGCACGACGTCGGCGGATTCCGGACTGCGGCGGGCAAGCCACGGGTCGGGAGCCACGACGAGCTTGTCAGGCGAGGGATTCAACCAGGCGGCCCACCAGGCGAAGGTGCTGTTGGAGACGATGGCGTGCTGGCACAGGCTCATGAGTCGGATCTTGTCGTAAGCGTGCCACGGTTGCGTCGCGCGCACGAAGACATGCGGCCCGGTCGGCTTGAACTCGCGCTCGATCGCATCGATCTCGTCGGAGAAGATGTAGAGGGTCGTGTCGGGCCGCCGCGCGCGGAGCAGCGCGACCGCGCGATGGTAGTAGTCGATCGGGAGAACGCCGATTTCCTCGCGGAAGGTGGCGTTGCGGACGTAGTCGCCGCGCCGGAAATGAACGGCGGCGGACGGACCGCCGGCGATGCGCCGCGCCAGGTCGGCGACGGCGGGTGGTGGGGGATAGCGGAACGAAAAATGGACGCCCAGCAGATTTGCGACCGGCGCGAAAAACCGCTCCGACTGAAACATGCCCTCGAGGTAGGTTGGATCGGGTTGCTCGAAGAACTCCGGGTGAAAACGAAAGCCCGGCGGACTGTAGCGGTGGCCAGCGCTACCGAGGCGGCGCGCATACTGGCGCAGGCGCAACGCGCCGGCGAGACGGACCGACCAACGCTCGAGGCGGGTGAGCGGCACACCGCGCACGCGGTCGACCTCCTCCTCGGTGGCGAGTTGTTCCGTGATGTTGAAGCAGGAAAGCGCGTAACGATTGTGAGCTTCAAACTCGGCGTATTCCTTGAACCACGAAACGTCGAGCTTCAACACGGTGCGACGCCGCTCCGCCAGCGCGAGGCCCGCCGCGTATTGGAACATCTGGTTGCCGAGCCCGCCGAGCAATCTCGTGATGATCATCGGTGCAAAGCGTGTTTCGCGCGTCCGGCGACAGACCTGGCCCGGCGAAGCATCGCGCGGGCATAACTGCCCGCGAAGTAGCCCCAGGGGCGGAGATGGCGCGTGTTCAGGAACAGTTGATCGCCTTCGATCTCGCGCCGCAACTCGAAGCCGAGCGCGAAGCGGTGCCGGTGCATGAGGTCTTCAATCTCGGGGCGGGTCTTCTGGCATCGGTAAAGCGCGCATTCGGAAACCTCCAGCCAGATTGCCGTGACGCGCGGCAGCATGGTTTGCGCACCGTTCAGCACGAGGTGCTCGGCGCCTTGTACATCCATGTGGATGAAATCGATCCGGGCGATCGCGTGGGTGCGGCAGAATTCATCCAACGTCTCGGTCCGAACCGTGATGGACTCCTTGAATTCAATCCATCCGTGCATGGGTTCGTTCTGCGCCGGTGGGAGCAGTGAGCTGGACTTGTTTCCGTAATTCCAGTTTTCCCCCGCGAAGAGATCCCGGGGCCGGCCGGAGGAAACGTGAAACGTGGCGTCGCCCGCACGATCCGAAAGGGCCACGGGGTAAAGCGTGGCATTGCGCGCCGCATAACGTTCGAGATTCGCCCGCACCAGCGCTTGGTTGGCCGGCAGTGGTTCGAACGCAAAAACGCGCGACCGCGGATAGTGCCGCGCATAGCGGATGGAGTCTTCGCCTTCGCAGGCGCCGATGTCGAAGATGACCAGCTGCTCGTGGGGACGGAAGAGCCGGGCACATTCGATCTCCGCTTCGCTCGGCTGGGAGAGATAGCCGCTGATGTCGACCAGGCGGGGAGAATCTTCCATCGGAATGCCGTGGTCCAGCCGCGCCTCACGGCCGCAGGTACATCCCAGCGCGCGCTGAGGCTTTAGCGTGGCGGTTTTGCCCACAGCCCGGAAAGCAGCGAAGGATCAGCAGACAGAAAGCACTTCCGAACAGAGTGTCGCTTCGCCGTCGACCAAAGTGTGAAATTTCCATGCTAGGGGCAGAATCTCCTGGGAACAAGTGCCCGCACGATCCAGCGTTTGCGATAGCGCAACCCCTTAACATAGGAGCAGAGCGCGGCAGGGTCGAGGAGCAGGCAGATGGCACAAGCCCGCAGCCAGCTTGACATCCGACGACCCTGCAGCCGCGCGTCCAGTGCAGGACGGCCGAAGTCACTCCACATGATTTCCTCGGTGCGTAAACGCGGAGCGGTGCACAGTGGGCAGCGATGAGCACTCGCGTGGCGGCGAAGCACCTGGAGGGCGGTTCGATACATCAGGAGACCGTTCGTCGACATACTCGAACCGTGGGTGCGGTAGCTCGCGCCCACCGAGTGAATGCGGCGAAACGTGCCTCCGCGCAGCGCAATCCGGAGCCACAAGTCCCAGTCTTCGCAGGAGCGCAGACCGGCGTCGAAGATCGGGGGGGGCGGGAGCGCGGAGCGACGAACCACCACGGTGTGGCAGGGCCAGGGGTTGCCTCCGAGGAGACGGTGAAATTCGTCATCCGTCTCAGGCGCCGCGGCGTAATCGCGCAGGTGTTTGCCCGTCCCGTCGATGCGCGCGAAAGAGCAGTAGGTGCCCGCAACGCGCGGCATTCTCTGGTGCGCCGCGATGCTGTTGGCGTGCATGTCCGGTGCGAGAAGATCGTCGGCATCGAGGAACTGCACGAACTCGCCGGTTGCCGCGACCAGCCCGGTGTTGCGCGCGGCGGACAGGCCGCCGTTCGGGCGCTCGAGGTAGGCGATGCGATCGCCGTAACGGCGGGCGACGGACGCTGTGTCGTCGGGGGAGCCATCGTTGACCACGATGATCTCCGCGCCGTCGTAGGTCTGTGACCGGACGCTGTCGATGGCCGTCGCGAGGAAATGAGCCTGCTGGTAGCAGGGGATGATCACACTGATCAATCCAGCTTGGAATCTCAGGTCGGTTGCGGCCGGGGGCATGACAGGAGCCGGGTCGATCCATTCAATGGTGCAAGGCCGAAGCCAGCCTTCTCATCGCGGCGGCGGGATGCGCGCACGTATTGGCAATGCGATAATACCAGCGGAGCGCGAGTCCGCCCAGATGCGCGTGAATGGCGAGGGCATGCAGTTCCCGGCTGCGCGAGGCTGTCCACGTGATGCTGTCCGCCACGGAGGATTCTGCGTTCACAGTCGCGAGCAGTCGTCCGGCGATTGCGCGGCGGTGACGCAGAAACAAAAGGCGTGGCGACCCGAGAATCGCGCGCCTCAGGAATCCCCGCGCGTCGGAACGCCGGTTGCCGGAGGTCGCCAGCCGGGCCAGCTCGAAGCAGACCAGACCACGCTCATCCGGCGTCAACCAGTGCAGGTGCGAAAGATAGCGGACGAGCATCGCCTCCCGCGCCTCGTCAATCGCCTGCTTTCGTTGCGCCGTCAGCGATCCGTCGTGGACGCGGTAGCAATAGAGGTTCGCTTCCATCCGCGCGACTTGGAACTGGCACATGGTGCGAACCCAGTATTCGTAGTCTTCTACGAGGAACAGGCTTTCGTTGTAATTGCCGAGGCGTTCGTAGACGCGACGGCGGTAAAGAAAACACGCGCCGACGGTGTTCCGAAACCCGAGCAGCTTCGGGTGGCAGGACTGGACCTCGCCCCGCGTCCGACCGTTCGCATCGATCAGCGTGTAACTGGCATAGACCAGGTCGACCTCGGGACGCTGTTGCAGAGTCCGGGCCATCTCGGTGAGTGCAGCGAACCGGTAATAGTTGTCGTCCGACGTCCACGTGAGCAGGTCGCCGTGAGCGCGGGCAAAGCCGGCATTGAGCGAGCCAGGCAGTCGGCGATTCTCCGGATTCCTGATGCCCGTTATCCGTGAGTCGCGGGCGACGAAGGATGAGATGATCCCGGGAGTTTCATCCGTCGATGCGTCATCGACGACGATCAACTCCCAAGGCACGTAATCCTGCGCGAGAATGCTCTCGATGGCCTGGCCAAGGTAGCGGGCGCCGTTGTACACGGGCAGGACGATTGAGATCAGCGGGGCAGTCATCGCGCGGCGGTCTCCTTGAGCAACGCGTTCACGATGCGCGGCGCGGCGCGGCCATCGCCGTAGGGATTGCAGGCGAACTGACGGCGGCGGGTGGATGGCAGGCGGAGCGCTCGCGTGGCCGCGGCCACGATGCGGCGCGGTGACGTGCCGACGAGTTTGGCGACACCGGCGTCCACGCCCTCCGGCCGCTCGGTCGTGTTGCGCATCACGAGGACCGGCACGCCGAAGCCGGGCGCCTCCTCCTGGATGCCACCGGAATCGGTGAGGATGAGGCAGGAGTGCTTGATCAACTGGACGAGCGATTGGTAGTCGAGCGGCTCGAGGAGCGTGATGTTTTTGCGGCCACCGAGCAGTCGATGGGCGGGGCCCCGCGTATTGGGGTTCAAATGCACGGGATAGACGAAGTGGACGCCGGCGTCGGCGAAGCGCCGCGCCAGGGTGCCGATCGCCGTGCAAACATCGCGAAAGGGCCGACCGAAATTCTCCCGCCGGTGCGCGGTGATGAGGACGAGCCGGTCGTTGCGCGGAATCGTGCGCAGGGCGCTGCGCGACCAGTCGAAGGGGCGTTGCGCCACATCGAGCACCGCGTCCACCACGGTGTTGCCGGTGACGAGGATATCCTGGCGACGGCAACCTTCGGCCAGCAGGGCGTCACGCGCCCGGGTGGTCGGAGCGAAATACAAATCGGCCACCAGATCGGCGATCCGTCGGTTGATTTCCTCCGGGAATGGCTGCGTGCGATCGCCGGTGCGCAGACCGGCTTCGACGTGGGCGAATCGAATCCGCTGATAGAAGGCGACCATGCCCGCAACGAACACTGTGCTGGTATCGCCTTGGGCCACAATCCAGTCCGGTTTCACCTTCGAGACGAGGGCGGTCATTCGCGCAAACAGCCGCGCGGTCAGCGCGCCGAGCGTCTGGTTGGGTCGCATGAGGTTGAGATCGTAGTCGGGCTTGATCTGAAAGAGCTTGAGCACCTGGGTAAGCATTTGCCGATGCTGCCCGGTCACGCACACGAGGCTGCGACAGCGCTTCGCGTGGCGGCGAAACTCAAGGATGATCGGCGCCATCTTCACCGCTTCCGGGCGCGTGCCAATGACGTGGAGGATGGTCTTCATGTGCGATGGATCCGAGGCCCGGGAGGCTAAGTCGGCATTGCTGGAAGGGTGCGGCCGAGGCAGACCAGCAGGTAACCTTGGTTCCACTCGGCCAGCGTCGCTTCGGTCAGCGGTTCAGAGGCCCTGGCCAGTTCCCGGCGCAGCGGCTCCAGCCCGGGGGACATGAAACCCAGGGCGTGCTTCGCCCCAACCGTGAACTCGCGGAGGAACTGGATGCCGGCCGCCTCGTAGTCGGCGCGCAGCGAGAGCAATGGCATCTCCAGTCCGTAGGGCCAGGTGCCCGCGCCTTCCAGCGTGTGCTTGCCCAACCGGTAGGGCAGGCAGCCGGCGTTCGGCACGAGGTGGATGAAGGTGCCCCGGCAGACGCGCGCCCATTCCCGCAGCATCGCGCGGCGCTCGTCGACGAAGAAGTGCTCCAGCAAGCCCGAACTCCACACGCAGTCGAACTGGCCGTCGGCGAACGGCAGTCGCGCTGTGGCATCGCCTTGGGCCGTGGTGAGGCCAAGCCCGAGGGTGCGGGCGCACTCCCGGGCGAATTCGAGACTCGACTCGTCGATGTCGAAACAGGTGACGTGGCGGCCGCCTTGAGCCAACTGCAGCGAGATCTGCGCGGTGCCGCTGCCGATTTCGAGGATCTGCCCGCCGCGTTGCGTTTCTCGCATCAGGGTGCTGCCCCAGGGTGAGAAACGATTGAAGCGCACCGCATCAATGACCTCCGCCCGCGTTTGGGAGGAGATGATCACCGAGTGCCATTCGCCGCCGGTCAGACGGGAACGCTTGCGGCCGGCCCACGCGAGCATGAGTCCGTCGCTCGCCGGCCGGCCATCGTAGCTGACGGGTTCGGTTGTGACGTGATCGCAGTGCGCGTGGAGCAGGCGCTCTAGGTCGGCCGCCACCGGCCAATGTTCCCACGGCGGGCATTCGAGCCGGCCCCACTCCGCCTGATGCTTGTCAACGATGATGATCCAGCCGCCCGGCTTGCAGACGCGGACCATCTCGGCCACTGCGCGCTCAAAATTGGCGGAATGCTCGATAGCCTCGACAGCAAAGACCACGTCGAAGGTGTCCTCCCCGGCAGGGATGGACTCGAGTCCGCCGACCCGGCCGACGATGCCGGGCGGAAGCGCGGCGAGGAGCGCAGCGGCGGGATCGATGCCGAAGCACTCAAGATCGGGCGTGGCCTGTCGGAGCATCTTCAGGAAGCGCCCTTTGCCACAGCCGATCTCGGCGACTTTGTCGTTTGGCTGGACCCGGCGTTGGATCGCCTGCGCACGTCCATCGTCGGGCGGGACATCAGCCTGGAATTCGGCCACGTGTCGTTCGAAGAATGCGGTAACGCGGTGCAGATTGGCGTCCAGGTAGTATTTCGCGGCCCACGAAATCTCACGGTCAGGAAAATAAGTTGCCGCGCCGCCGTAGCTGCCGCGAATGCCGCCGGTATCCATTTGATGCGCCTCAAGCCAAGCGACCGCCCGATCCGCCTCGGCCCACCGACCGGTCTTATACCAACAGATCGCGATTTGCGCGAGGCCCGGGGCGCATACCCACGCGGCGGAGCCGGTACCGCGAATGGCGCCGTCCTTCGTCTGAAGATCGCGCAGCTTGTCGAGCACGGGCCGGGCGAGTTCCGCGTGGCCGAGATCGATCAGGGCCTCCAATTGGTAGGCGAGAAAATGCGTCAGGTCGCCGAGACACAGGAAATCGCCGGCGGCGCGGTAGTGTGCGAGGCAGCGGCCCACGGCGGCGGCGAGATCCGACCGTTTGAAAACCTTCGCCGCCTCCAGCAGGGGCGGCAGCACGTAGAGCAACACGCTTTCCGGGCAGTCCCCGCCGGCGTAGCTGGAACGAAAGCCCTTGGTGCCGCCCTCGACCATCTGCGACTCGAGGTATCCGGCTGCACGCTGGGCCGCCGGGTCCGCCTCCGCGACTAGGTTGCGCGCCGCCAGTAACCCGCGCAGAACCTGACCGGTGTCGAAAACATAGTCCATTCCGGTATCGGGATCTGTGAATGCGCCATTGTCGCGCTGGGCGCAGAGGAGCCACTCGACTAGGCGGCGGGCGAGGTCGACGTGCCCGTAGGCGAGCAGCGTCGGGACCAGGTAGCCGGTGACTTCTGGGTAGGCGTTCGAGTGCCCGGTCGCCACGCGGATTCCGCCAGTGGACAACTCCTGGGCTGCGACCCAGGCGAGCGCCTGGGCGGGCGGAGCGGGGAAACGGGGCCGGGCGGCCTTCGGTTTGAAGAGGCGGGCGGAAGTCGATCGGCCGGGGATTTTCATTATGCTGCTGCGGGGCGTGCGGCTGGGCATCAACCGCGGGCGCGGGCGCCGAATCTTTCCTCGAGCAGGCCACGAACAAACGTGACCTGGGCCGCCTTCTTTTCGCTCATCGCGGCAGGGTCGAGTTGCACGAGCCGTTGGCGAATTTCGGCGGCACCGACTGCGCTGAACAACGACCCGCGGGGCGTGGGATGATAGAGGCGGGCCTTGCGCCCGAACGCGAGCGCGGCGATGCAGGCGTGCACGCGATCGGAATGCACTTCGTCGGCATTTGCATATAGAGTCAGGTAGTCCTGCGGCAGATCCGACACTAGAGTGTGGGGGTGGCGGACATACGCGGACGGCACAGCTCCCCAACATTCGTGATGCGCGCGTACGAGCGGACGGTCGCGCAGTTCCAGCGCGGGTTCGTCGGACGTGTCGAAAGCTGCGACGACGAACGGCGGGAGGTCGAGCGTCAGTGGCACGAAGGCGTCTGTAAGGAAGAACGCACAGTCGATGCCCCGGGCGGCGCGTTTCACGCGGCTGGCGAAGGTGGTGAACGATTGCTCGTCGCGGGACACGAAGCCGAGGATATCGAGTTGCTGCATCAGTTGGCCGTAGCTCGCCTCCTCCTCCGGGGTGTAATGTTCCGCGCCCGTGCCGAGTAGCAGTACGGGCACTCCCCGGGCGGAGAGTTTGAGGAGGGTCGGACCGTTGACCTGCACAAATTCCCTGCACATCGCCATGCCGGAGACCACGACGAGATCGCACTGTGAAACCGCTGCGACGTCGAAGGCGAAATCCATGTTGCCGGCGACATCCGCGGGCGATTCGCGGCGCGCATGCCGGAAGAACCAGCGCGGCATTTCGCTGGCAAACGCGATTTGCGCGCTCGGCACCGCGAGCCGCAGGATCGCCTGAGCGCCGAAGTCGATGAATGCGTTTCCGATGTTGGTCGGCCAACCGGCGCCGTAATAGAGGATGCGAAGGTATTGTGCGCTCATCATTGTGTAGAAAACTCAGGGGAGGAGGTCACGGACCATGCCTGCGGAAGGAGAACGAGGCCGGACCACTGGTCTTCGGCCAGTCGGCCGTTGCCGTAGAAGTCGCCCGATTCAACCGGAAGCGTGGCGGCGTTGGCGGCGAAGAGCACTGCGTCCCCGCCGGAAAGTAACTTCACGTCGATGGCATAGTTGCCCGGCACAAGCGGCAGCCGCGGTAACTGGCAGGTGATGACGGGCTCGCCGGCGGGGATGGAAAGGGTTGCGCCCGCGATGCGGCTGTGGAGGGTGGCGACGCGCAGTTCGAAGGCGCTATTGAGCCCCAGCGAGACGGCGGCGTCGGGCAGGGAGCGGGTTGTGCGAAGTCGAATGATGAGGTGAACCTCGCCCCCGCACTGCGCCCTGACCAGAGGGCGTCGTTCCTGGTCGGTCATGGTCACCGAGAGCAATTCGGTGGAGCCGTCGGCACTGCGGGTGATCGGCTTCGCGGCGGTCCGGATGGGGTGGTCGTCATGGGCTAGGTAGGAGGCGACAACCGAATCGAGGTGACCGGTGGCCTCCACCGCGCCCCCAGCAAGCAGAATGGCCCGCGAGCAGAGTTGCTGGACGGCAGCCATATTGTGGCTGACGAACAGCACGGTCCGGCCTTCACTGGCCACTAAGTTCATTTTTCCAAGGCACTTTTTCTGGAAAGCTGCGTCACCCACCGCCAGTACCTCATCGATGATCAGAATCTCGGGCTCAAGATGCGCGGCGACGGCGAAGGCGAGGCGGACATACATGCCGCTCGAGTACCGCTTCACAGGCGTGTCAACAAATTTATCGATCTCGGCGAATGCGACAATCTCGTCGAATTTTTTTCGAACTTCGCTGCGGGTCATTCCTAAGATAGCGCCGTTTAAGAAAACGTTGTCGCGGCCAGTAAGTTCAGGATGAAACCCCGTCCCGACCTCAAGTAGCGACGCCACCCGGCCGCGGAGGGTGGCGGTGCCGCTGGTGGGCTCGGTGATACGGGACAGGATCTTCAGGAGGGTCGACTTGCCCGCGCCGTTGCGTCCGATGACCCCGGCGACTTCGCCCGGTTGGATTTCAAAACTGACGTTGCGCAGCGCCCAGAAGTCCTCCTTGTCGGGGTGCGGCACACCACGGAGACGATCCCAGGTGCGCGAAACCTCCTCACGCAGGGAGGTCGCCCCAATCGCGCCGAGGTGGTAGCGCTTAGAGAGATTGCGGACTTCAATAATCGGGCGGCTCATGGCGATGAGGGACTAAAGGACCATGGACCAAAGAACCAAGGGACCACGGAGGACGGACGCCGGATGACGACATTCGAAATAGGGATGGAAACAAGTAGACCAAGTGGCTTCGGACAGGGAGGCTGATTTGCAGGGCACCCATTGACTGATTGTGGGTCTCCTTGGTCCCTTGGTTTTTTGTCGCGTTGTCCGTGATCCCTCAAATCACATCCACGAAGGTTCGCTCCACTTTGCGGAAGATTAAAATCCCAGTGACTAAGGTGAAAATCGTGATTAGGATGGAGATTCCGAGCAGCGAAGGGTTAACCCAGCCTTGCCCGAGCAGAAGGTACCGCATGCATTCAACCGGCATCGTCACGGGGTTGAGGCCGACGATAAGGTGATACTCGGCGGGGACCTTGGCCAGCGGGAGAATTACCGGAGTCACATAGAGCCAAAGTTGCAGCAGAAAACCCGCCAGCACCGTGAAGTCGCGAAACTTGGCCGTGAGCGCGGCGAGCCAGAGTCCGACCCCGAGACTGAGCGCAGCGAGGTGAAGCAGCACCAGGGGCACGAACAGGATCGCTTCCCAGCGCGGGCCGACGATGACTCCGGGGTGCGTCCAGCGGTAGATGACCAAGACGGTGAAAAAGGAAACGAGTTGAATGAGGAACGAGATGAGGTTGGAAGTCAGACCTGCCAACGGGATGATGAGGCGGGGAAAATAGACTTTGCCAAAGAGGCCGGCATTGGCGGTAAGGGTTGATGCCGTCGAGTTGAAGGTTTGGGAGAAATAGCTCCAGGCTAGGAGCCCGCAGAGGTAAAAGAGGGTAGGTGGAAGCCCATCGGTGGGAAGTTGGGCAACAATGCTAAAGACGACGGTGAAGATAACCGTGGTGAAGAGCGGCTGAACGATGTGCCAGAGGGGGCCGAGGAGGGTCTGCTTGTACTTCGTGACAAAATCACGCCAGACGAGCAGGCGGAGAAGATCGCGATAGGCCCAAAGTTCGCGCCAATCGAGGAAGTGAAAGCCGCGGGTCGGTTGGATGATGATTTCCCGGACGGGAAGGCTCATGCTGAGGAAGGGAGTAAGGGAATGAGGGAGTGAGGGACTACGGACCACTGACGACGAGACCACGGACTACTGACTACGGATGACGGAGGGCTGACGACTGACGACGGAGGACGGAGGACAGACGCCGGACGGCCGAGGACAGATGCCAGAGGTCAGAGGTCGGAAGTCGGAGGACTACTGACTACTGACAACAGACTACGGACCACGCAGGACGGATTCCGGTTCTTTGCTCCGTTGTCTTGTGGTCAGTGGTCACGTGGTCGGTTGTCTCGTGGTCTTGTAGCCTGTGGTCGGTAGTCTCGTGGTCAGTGGTCACGTGGTCTGAGCCCATGGCCTCACCGGAATTCGGCGGAGAGTTTCTCACGGAAGGCAATGTAGTCGAAACTTCGGACGTGAGCCAGAATGGTGTTTTCCTCCCAATTACGCTGGAGAGCGGTGATGGCGGCTTGGGCGATGCTGCTCACGTCGCCATACTCGACCAGGACTCCGGTGTCGGCGGAGATGACTTCGGGGGCGCCGCCGGCGCGGGCGGCGAGGCAGGGGCGGCTGTGGGCCATGGCTTCAAGGTAGACTAGGCCGAAGCCTTCCTTGCGGCTGGGCAAGGCGAAGAGGCGGCAGGAGCGCAACTCTTCGGTGAGGCGTTGGTCGCTAACATAGCCGAGAAAGTCGATGGCGTCGGCGACGCCAAGTCGGGTGGCGAGGGCCTGCAGGCGGGGGACGTCGTCTCCGCGGCCGATGATCCTCAGGCGGGCGGCGGGTATCTCGGTACGGATGGCGGGCAGCGCCTCGATCATGTGCTCCACGCCTTTGTAGCGATCGGAGTAAGTGAGGCGTGTCACGACCAAGATGACCGGCTCACATTCGGCCAGCGGCCGGCCGGGGCCGATCTCAAACAATGGGTCGAGCGCGTTGTGCAAGACCACGGCCCGACCTGCGGGCAGTGGGCAATTCTTCTGCAGCTCGCGACGGGTGTAGTCGCTGACGCACAGGATTTTTTCCGCTCCGCGCAGAGCCACGCGTTCCACCAGTGAGAACCGCCGCCATACTTCGATGCCGTGGGCCACCAAGTAGTATTTCAGTTTCGGATTGAAACGGCGGGCCAGCCACGCGGCGGGGAGCATGAAGACGTGCCCGCAAATCAGTTGATCGCAGCTTCGGCTGAGACGGAGCGTTTCGCCGATGAACTTCAGCTTATTGCGTCCGCAGGCCGTCCAGGACTTGAGGCGGTCATTGGCATTGGACCGAACGTCCGCGGCGGCGATCACCCTGTCGTTGAGCGCCAGAAGGTGTACCTCTCCATTCGGCCCCGTGAGGTCACACAGCGCTTTGAGGTAGGTGCGCAAGATGCGGGGAATGCCGCCTTCTGAGGAGAATATCTCAGGGGTAAGGAGGAGAGTGCGGGTGGCGGTTTTGGGGACTACGGGACTTGGGACGAAAGGACTACGGACTACGGGACCACGGACAACGGACGACGTACCACGGACTACAGGACCAGGGACCAAGGGACCAAGGGACGCGGGCGGAGGATCGATTGGGCCAGACGGACGGTGGGAGTTTGAGAATGCCTGAGAATTGTCGGGCGCGAGCGTGAAGGTACGCGGTGGGGGCGATGGAGTGGCGTCCATCGAAGATCCACGCGTGGCGATTCGATTTCCGGATAAATCGGAGGGCGGCGCTTTGTCGCCGCCGTCGTTTCGGAACGGCGCTGACAAAGCAGCGCCCTCCGAAAGCGTGACACTTCCGAATGGCGAAGAAGGACGACGGTCTTGGGTCGAGTTGATTCGGCTCCGATTCGCGAAGGCAATCATCACCGCGAGGCTCCAGAGGCGGGACCACTCACGAGTGTCGTTGCCGTGCAGAAACTGCCTCCACGACTCGCCCACGGCAGCGGCCGAGAATAATCCGCTGCGACTGACACTGGTTTCGGAAAACGTCTCATCGAGAAACGGCCGCAGTTCGCGTTTCATCCACATCGTCATGGGCAGGGAGAATCCCCACTTCTTTCGCTGAGCAATGCCAGGTGGCAAAATGTCCTGCAGCGCGTCGTGCAGGGCCGACTTCGGCTGGCGTGGGTCTGACTTGAACTTCGCCGGTTGGCGCCAGAGCCACTCGATCAACGGGCGATCGACGAACGGCACACGAAGTTCAAGCGAATGGCGCATGCTCATCACGTCGCTGTCGCGCAGCAGCACATCGGCCATGTAAGTGCGCAACTCCCAGGCGCTGACGAGTTCAAATTGTTTTTCGAGCTCGAGGTCGGTCGCAAGGGAATCGAGCGCGGGGTGGAAGGGCCGCGGCGCGGCGGCGGACGTTCTGGCGTCGCGGGAGAGCAGGGCATCAACGTTTTTTTGGGAAAACACCCGCCGCTGCATTGCGCCAACTTCGTTGACGTGGCGGGCGTGCGTGAGAACGTCCGCCAGCTTGCGGCGGCGGGTGTCGCCGCGCTGCAATCGGGTGAGAACGGGCGCCCGCAGCCGGTTGGGCAAGGCGCGCCACGCGGGTAGCCAGCGGGCGAGGCGCGGCGTGTCACGGAAAGACGGATACCCCCCAAACAGCTCGTCGCCTCCCAGGCCGGACAAGGCGACGGTGACACCGCCGGCATGGGCGGCCCGGCTGGCGTAATAGGTGTTGAGGCCGTCGCCCGTGGGTTGATCGAAGCCCTGCAGCAGTTGCTCGAGATCGCGGGCGACGTCGGCGCCGGTCAGCGAGGTGGTGCGGTGCTCGGTGCCGAAATGGCGGGCGGTGGATTCCGCCATGGCCGCCTCGGAGTAACCGGGTTCGGCAAAATCGATCGAAAAGGTGCGGAGGCGTGTGCCGGTGGCGCGGCTCATCAGACCGACGACCGCCGCGGAGTCCAAACCGCCCGAGAGAAACGCGCCGACCGGGACATCGGCGACGACGTGGGCGCGCACGGTGTCTTCGAGTCGCTCGCGCATCTCGCCGATGAACTGCGGGCGAGTGCGGCACGGTCGGGGATTTTCGGGGATGCCACGAAAGCTCCAGGAGGCGTGAACTTCGAGGGTGCCGCGGCGCAGGGTGGCGCATTCTCCGGGTTGCAGCGCGGTGGTTCCGCGGTAGATGGTGCGCGGGGCGGGGACGGCCAGCCAGGCGAGGTAGTCGGCCACCGCGAGCGGGTCGAGCGTGGGGTCGGCCAGGCCTGACGCGAGGAGGGCGTTGAGTTCAGAGCCGAACAGGAAACGCGATCCGTCGTGGCGGTAGTAGAGCGGCTTGATGCCGAAGGGATCGCGGGCGAGGACGAGTTCTTCTTCTCGCGTGTCCCAGACCGCAAAGGCGAACATGCCGCGGAGGCGTTTCAGGCAGTCAGTGCCCCAGCGGGCATAGGCGGCGAGGAGCACCTCGGTGTCGCAGTTGGTGCGGAAGGTCCAATGGGCGCCGGCGAGTTCGTCACGGAGGGCGCGGAAGTTGTAGATCGCGCCGTTGAACACGAGGGTGAAGCGCCCGTCGGGGGAGACCATCGGCTGATGGCCGTTGGCCGGATCGAAGACAGCGAGTCGACGCATGCCGAGGGTGGCGTCGCCGCGTGAGGCGACTCCCTGGTCGTCAGGACCGCGGTGGATCATTGCGGCACACATGCGATCAACGGCAGTCTCGCGGGAGTCAGGCGAGAGACGGGAATCGATGATGCCGGCGATGCCGCACATGTTTTAAGGGACAACGGACCACAGACCACCGACAACGGACCACGGACGACGAACTACGGACTACGGGGCGACAGGAGTACAGGACTACGGGACGACAGGACTACGGACCAAGGGACCACGGACTACGGACTACGGACGACTGACTGCGAGACTATGGACGACAGCCTGCGAGACTACAGGACGACGAGACTACGCCGGATGAATTCAGTCGGAGTGCATTTTTCTACTGAAAACGAAAACACTGAAAGGTGGAACCCGATGCCCTCATCGGGTTTTGAAACTGTCGCTCTCAAATCAGCCCGATGGGGACATCGGGCTCCACCATTCATTGAATCGTTACGGCAACCGACGACGGGCACACGAGACTACAGACTCTGCAGACTTCGGACGAAGCGACGAAGGAGACAGGAGGAGATGCAAGGCGGGCTCATCGACGCCAACTTTCGATTCAGATGTGCGAGCTCGCGATTCTGCGACTTGACGACCTCTATCCGGCAATGATCGCAGCGGCGGGTTGGTTCACCCGGCCGAGCAATAATTGCTGTCAGGCGATTAGTCGACCGCAGTCTGCGTGGCTATTGCTCCATTGGTCTGATGCCTGCTGTCTCGTAGTCGGTGGTCGGTCGTCCGTTCCACCCACGGCTTCGCCCCGTCACTTCTGAGCGGTGACTTTGAGGTGGGGATATGCTCAGACCAACGACGTTAGAAGGATAGGGGTAAAACCCTAGTAATGCAAAGCCTAAACCTGACGGATGGCGAAGAAAGGCGTTGGTGGGAAGTGTTCACGCGCAGATGGATCGGCTGATTTCAGCTGATTTTCCCGGGGAAAATGTCTTCTCGATTAAGACTAATCCAAAGAAAGTAACCCCGGGGCAAGCCCTGAGGCATTTGCCGAAAACTGTACGAGACGAGGCTTGGGGCCGAGTCAGCGAATGGCTGTCGACGAAGCGCGCGATTTGGACGGAAAGCAGAGCGGACTTTTTCCCGAACCGCGCCGGGGAAATGAGGCTTCGCAGCCGCGAGGCCCAGGCGTGGAAAAATTTACGGTCCTTAATTTTTCGGCTCCAGGGCACAATTCGTGGGTGAAACGAGTGTATAAGTCGAAAGCGTGAGAGAATTCAAGGCAGCTGGGAAAGGGGCGGGTTGGGCAACTATCGCACCCACGTCCTCGCTCGCTCGGGGGCGGCCGGCGTG